>NZ_BAAJYS010000024.1:0-29516 GCF_057543315.1 Acidovorax sp. KPB24-07 | reverse complement strand
GCGTTCTGCTGGGTGGCCTGGTCCATCTGCACCACGGCTTCGCCGACCTGGGTGACGCCATCGCTCTGCTCGCGGCTGGCCGCGCTGATCTCGCCCACGATGGCGGTCACCCGGCGGATGGAGGTCACCACCTCCTGCATGGTGGCACCGGCCTGGTCGACCAGGGCCGTGCCCTGTTCCACGCGCTCCACGCTGGCGCTGATGAGGTTCTTGATTTCCTTGGCGGCATCGGCCGAGCGTCCGGCCAGGCTGCGCACCTCGCTGGCCACCACGGCGAAGCCGCGCCCCTGCTCGCCCGCGCGGGCGGCTTCCACGGCGGCGTTGAGCGCCAGGATGTTGGTTTGGAAGGCAATGCTGTCGATCACGGAGATGATGTCCGAGATCTTGCGCGAGCTGTCGTTGATGCCCTTCATGGTGTCCACCACCTGGTTGACCACCTCGCCGCCCTTCACCGCGACGTCGCTCGCATCCTGCGCGAGTTGGTTGGCCTGGCGGGCGTTGTCGGCGTTCTGGCGCACGGTGCTGCCCAGTTCCTCCATGGACGCGGCCGTCTCTTCCAGGGCCGAGGCCTGCTGCTCGGTGCGCTGGCTCAGGTCATTGTTGCCCTGGGCGATCTCCGCGCTGGCGGTGGCCACGCTCTCGGCATTGCCGCGCACGGTGCCCACGGTCTGCACCAGGTTGCTCTGCATGCGCTGCAGGGCAGTCAGCAGGGCACCGGTTTCGTCCCTGGATTGGGAAACGATCGGCACGCTCAGGTTGCCGTCGGCCACGCGGTCGGCGGCGTCCACGGCGTCCTGCAAGGGGGCCGTGACGGAACGCGTGATGAAGAAAGCGCAGACCGCACCGATCAGCGCGGCGATGAGCGCCACCACCCAGACGATCGTGCGGGCGGTGAGGTAAGCGGCGTGGGCTGCGGCGCCGCCGTCCTGCATGTTCTTTTCCTGCAGGTCCACCATCTTCTTCAGGGTGGCCAGGAAGGTGCCCTGAATGGCGTAGCGGGGGCCGAACAGCAGTTGCTGGCCCTCCTCGTTCTTGTTCTGCACGCCGAGGGCGCCCACATCCTGGCTGAATGCGATGAAGGCTGCGCTCTGGGTCTTGATGTCCTGGATGAGCGCGCGTTCTTCTGCGGTGTCGGCCAGTTTTTCCAGCGTGCCGATGAGCGTGCCCATCGATGCGACGTTCTTGTCCAGCGCCGCCTTGTTGGGCACCATGGCTTTTTCATCGGCCAGGATGATGAGGTTGCGTACCACGCGTGCCGTGTCCATGGTGAGGTAGGACAGCTGCTGGCTGGCCGCGGCCTTGGGGTACAGGTCGGTGATGAGTTGCTGCGAGGCTTCGTCCTGGTCGGCGAGGCGGAACAGGCTCATGCCGGTGATGATTGCCATGAGCAGGAGCACCACGCCGAAGCCGAGGCCCAGGCGCACGCCCAGTTTGAGATTTTTCATGGAAGGGACTTCTGGAAATGACCGATTGGAGAGATGGCAACAGCAAGCTGCCTATTTGTCATTAATCGTAACCACTAATTGCCAAAGGCCCTGGGCGCCGCCTGTTTTTTGGCGGCTGTGCCGGCCGGCTGTGGGAAAAATTCCACAGCGGCCGGCGTGTCAGCGGCGGGTGCCCAGCGTGCGCGAAATGGCTTCGGCGGCCTTGAGCAGGGCCGGCAGCAACTCGGTCTGCATCATCTCGGCGCTGGTCCGGTTGGCCTGCCCGCTGATGTTGAGTGCCGCCACCGTTTCCCCCGCCCGGTTGCGCAGCGGTGCGGCGACCGAGATCAGGCCCTCTTCCAGTTCCTGGTTGATCAGGCACCAGCCCTGCGCCCGGGCCTGGCGCACGGCGGCGAGCAGGGCGTCGTCGTCCAGCAGGGTGTGAGGCGTGAGCCGCTGGCGCGGCACCCTCGGCAGCAGGGCGGCCACGTCGGCATCGGGCTGGCCGGCCAGCAGCACGCGGCCCATCGACGTCCAGAAGGCGGGCAGGCGCGAGCCCACGCCCAGGTTGGTGCTCATGATCTTGTGGGTGTGCACGCGCAGCACGTAGACGATGTCGCTGCCGTCCAGCACGGCGGCCGAGCAGGATTCGTGCACCTGATCCACCAGCGCTTCCATCGTCGGCTCGGCCAGATCCCAGATCGGCATGGACGACAGGTAGGCAAAGCCCAGGTCCAGGATGCGCGGGGTCAGCCGGAACAGCCGCCCATCGCTTTCCACATACCCCAGCGTCTGCAAGGTGAGCAGGATGCGCCGCGCCCCGGCGCGCGTGAGGCCCGTGCGGGCGGCCACTTCGCTCAGCGTCTGCTGCGGCGCGGTGGCGCTGAACGAGCGGATCACCTCCAGCCCACGGGCGAACGACTGCACATAGCTGTCGCCCGGCCTAGGGTTATCACCAGTCTCCGCGGGGGTATCGCTCATAAGCATTTGGTCCTAAAATTCATTATACGAACATTTGTTCTATATGCGAACAAACATCACACCGCTGAGGCGGGACCCGAATTCTCACCTTTAGGCTTCTCCTTTCCCCATGATCAACAAGATTGCGGATTCCGTGGCCCAGGCCCTGTCGGGCATCCAGGATGGCGCCACCGTGCTGATCGGCGGCTTCGGCACCGCCGGCATTCCCGGCGAACTGATCGACGGGCTGATCGATCAGGGCGCGCGCGACCTCACCGTGGTGAACAACAACGCCGGCAACGCCGAAGCGGGCCTGGCCGCGCTGCTCAAGGCCGGCCGGGTGCGCAAGATCATCTGCAGCTTTCCGCGCCAGGTGGACAGTCACGTGTTCGACGGCCTGTACCGCTCCGGCCAGCTGGAGCTGGAACTGGTGCCCCAGGGCAACCTGGCCGAGCGCCTTCGCGCGGCCGGGGCGGGCATCGGCGCCTTCTTCTGTCCCACGGGCTACGGCACGGAGCTGGCCAAGGGCAAGGAGACGCGCGAGATCGGCGGCAAGCAGTACGTGCTGGAGTACCCCATCCAGGGCGACGTGGCGCTGATCAAGGCCGAGCGGGGCGACCGCTGGGGCAACCTCACCTACCGCATGTCCGCCCGCAACTTCGGCCCCGTCATGGCCACCGCCGCGCGGCGCACCGTGGCCACGGTGCACGAGGTGGTGGAGCTGGGCGCGCTCGACCCCGAGGCCATCGTCACGCCCGGCATCTACGTGAGCCACGTGGTGCGGATCGACCGCGTGGCCACGCAGGCCGGCGGTTTCAAGAAGTCAGCATGAAAATGGCCCCCAGCGCAACAGGAGCTAGCGTGAGCAGCTATCAAAAAAGAAGCAAAGACGAACTGGCCGCCCGCGTGGCGCAGGACATCCACGACGGTGCCTACGTCAACCTGGGCATCGGCCAGCCCACGCTGGTGGCCAACCACATTCCGCCGGGCCGCGAAGTCATCCTGCAAAGCGAGAACGGCATCCTGGGCATGGGCCCGGCGCCGGCCGCGGGCGACGAGGACTACGACCTCATCAACGCCGGCAAGCAACCCGTCACGCTGCTGGCGGGCGGTGCGTACTTCCACCATGCCGACAGCTTCGCCATGATGCGCGGCGGCCACCTGGACATCTGCGTGCTGGGGGCCTTCCAGGTCAGCGCCACGGGCGACCTGGCCAACTGGAGCACGGGCGAGCCCGGCGCCATCCCCGCCGTGGGCGGCGCCATGGACCTGGCCATCGGTGCCAAGCAGACCTGGGTGATGATGGACCTGCTCACCAAGCAGGGCCAGTCCAAGGTCGTGCCCCAATGCACCTACCCGCTGACCGGCATCGGCTGCGTCAAGCGCATCTACAGCGACCTGGCCACGCTGGCCTGCACGCCCGAGGGCCTGGTGCTCATCGATGCCGTGCCGGGCCTCGACCATGCCGAACTCGAACGCCTCGTGGGCCTGCCCATCCGGCCATCGCACGCCTGACACCGGCCGCCACGGCGCCTTCCCGACCAACACCCTGGAGACAAAGACCATGACGCAAGCCTTCATCTGCGACGCCATCCGCACGCCCTTCGGCCGCTACGGCGGTGCCCTGTCCAGCGTGCGCACCGACGATTTGGGCGCCATCCCGCTCAAGGCGCTGATGGCCCGCAACCCGAACGTGGACTGGGCCGCCGTGGTGGACGTGCTCTACGGCTGCGCCAACCAGGCCGGCGAAGACAACCGCAACGTCGCCCGCATGTCCGCGCTGCTGGCCGGCCTGCCGGTGGTCGTGCCCGACATCGGCGCCTTCGCCGAGCGGCTGGCGGGCCGGCCCTGGAGCTGGGTGCACCCCTGGGATGCCACGCCCGCCCAATGGCTGGCCTGGTTCACCGAGGTCCGCGACCGGCATTTCGCCCAGGGCGAGGCTCCGGCTCTGGCCGAGGCACAGCCGACTGCCCTCTTGCCGCATGAATCGTCCGCGCCGTTCCGCTACGAGACCGACTACCTGGCGGACTCCAGGCCCGTGGCTGCGCTGACCCCCATGACCCTGGCCGACCTGCAGCCCTACCTGCCCCAGGCCACACCCACCGCCGCCGCCAAATCAGGCGTGCTGTCGGCGGTGGTCTATCTGCGCTCGCTGCCGGTGCTGCGTGGCGTTGCACGGCGCATCCCGGCGCAGTGGCAGCGCCGGGTCAAGAACTGGCTGCAAGCCTGAACCGGCTTCGCGCCGCACGGCGCCGGAACGAAAAAAGGGCTGCCTTCTCCGGCAGCCCTTTTTTGTTTGCGGAAGGCCCGTCGACGCGCTCGGTGCGATGGATGGCACCGAAGGGCGATCCGGGCCCTATTTGCCCAGCAGCAGAAAGATCTCGTTGTTGAGCAGCAGTTCGTCCGGGTATTGGCCGTGCAGGGCCGCTGGAATGTCCATCTGCACACTGCGCCGCTCCTGGCGAATGACGCGAAAGCCCACCCGGGTCATCAGGGCCACCAGCTCGTCCGCCGTCAGCCGGTTCAATGCCTTGTACTCGTTGAAGACGAACTTCTTGTACCCCTCGACACCGAAGTCGTCGAAGCCGAAATCGCGCTCGGCGCCATCGATCGGCCCTTCGTGCGCCTGGATGATGGCCCACAACTCGTCATCGCTCACCAGCAGGTGGTGCCAGGGCACCTCGTCATAGCGCCGCAGGTGCGAGCCGAAGGGAGAAAAATACAGCGGCTCGATCTGCAGGAAGAACACGCCCCCGGGATTGAGCGCCGCGTACAGGTCGCGGGCGATGGGTTCGAGCTGGTCCTGGCTCACATGCTCGAACGTGGACCAGCTGAAAATCCCGTCCACCGGCCGCCGTCCCGCCAGCGGGGTGGCGGGTGCGATGGTCTCGAAGCTCAGGGCCTTCGGCACGCGGCGAAGCCCCAACTGCTCCTTCGCGATGCGCGGCAGCTTGGCGTACTCCTGCCGGATATCGATGCCATGGATCGACGTCGCCCCGTGGCGCAGGACCAGGGCCAGGTCCGTGATGCCGTCGCCACAACCGAAGTTGAGGAGCCGCGCCGTCTTCACATCCAGCGCCGAACCCAGCCAATGCTGGACCACATCGGCCGCATAGTGGAAGTGCGCCCGGAACCACTCGTCGGAAATGCGCTCGGCATCCCACTGGGGCGGTCCCCAAAATCGTTGCTGGATGCGATCGAACAGAGTGGTCATGGAGGGAAACGCCTGTCGCAGGATTTCAATCAGTCAAAGGGCTCGGAGCCAGGAAGGGGGTCAGTCAGGCCCACCACACCCTGCGCTCAGGGCTTGGCGAGCACATAGGCATCCTGGTGGTTCCAGAAATGCACCAGCGAACGGTGAACGAGCTTGTCCGCGCCCACCGTCTCCGCGATGCGCGCGAGGACGAAGTCCTCGGACGTGAACGCGGTGCCGTATTCCTGCACATCGATGGCCTGGGATTCGCTGGACGGAGCGAAGAAGAAGCCGTCATCGTCCAGCGCAACACTGTCGTGCGCCGCCGCCTTCAAGCCATGGGTGGAGAACACCAGAACCCCTCCAGGTGCCACGCCGTCGTACAGGCACTGCAGCCAGCGGGCCCAGGTGCGGCGCGGCAGGTGGCTGAACAGCGACAGCACGAACACCACGTCGTACTGCTGATCCCACGCCAGGCTTTCCGGCACAGTGGACGACAGCACGCTCCGCACGCCGAAAGTGCGCTGCGCGAACGCCATGGCGTCCGGCACGACGTCGGACACCGTCACCCGGTCCGCGCCCAGCGCCTTCACCAGATGCCGCGTGAAGCGGCCGTGCCCGCTCGCGAACTCCATGAACCGCGGGGTCTTGAGCAAAGGCCGGTCCACGGTCTCCAGCAGCGTCATCAGCTCGGACAGCGTGCGCCAGCCATCCGCGAGATAGTCGCGCAGAGGGTTGGTACTGGAGGGATGGCCCTCGAAGAAGCGAAAGATGTCGTCGGCGCGCGCGATCTCGCAGTTCAGCCCCATCATCTGGGAGAAGGCGCCCGGCAACGTGTGCTGCTCGATGAGCTGGTGGGCGGTGAGGCGCGTTTCGCGGTCCTGCAAGGCATGGCGCAAGGCCTCTGCGGCCAGGACGCGCTCGTCGCGTTCGAGGTGCTGGATTCCGAGGGCCAGCCAGTCGGAGGCCTTTTGAGGAGGGGCGGTCAGATCGTTCATGGGGTCAAGGGCCGGAGGAAGATCCTGCCGAAAGGCGGAAAACCGTCATTGGCAAAAAATGGCTCCAGCGCATATTCTACTAGGGCATTAAGCTATCAAAAATATAGCATCTCATTGAAGAAAGATCCCGGCCGTCCACGGCGGCAGAACGCAAGCGCCCTGCAATGGGCCGGCCGGCATGCTCACCCCCAGTGGTGCGGCAATTTCACCAGCCCTGGCATGAGGGTTGGAGCGACCCAGTTGAAGTTCAGGAACTGGAACCACTCGTCGTACACCACCAGGCCGCTCTCGTCGAAGAGGAACGCACTGATCACGTAATCCCCGCTGTGCAGCGGCAGGCTGGGAAACGTCAGCACCGAGCGCCACAGGCCATCGCCCAACGACACGGGCGCCGCGCCCTCTTCGTGGGTGGCCAGCGACGTGATGCCGACCCCTTTGGACTGCTCGATCATGAAGCCGACATTGGGCCGCTCGCCCCCCCGGCCGCGCACGGTGATGTGGGCGATCAGGTCTTTGCCGGACAGCCGGCCGTAGCCGCCGTCCTGCGGTTCGCCCAGGTTCTGGATCTCCACCGACAGAATGCGGGCGGAGCCATCGTCGCGGGCCGGGGCATTGCCATTGCGTTGCCGGCGGCCGGCGGCGGAAGCTGCCGCAGCGTCCGAAGCCTCGGAGGCATCTCCGTCGTCCAGCGGAGCGCCGTTGTCGGGCGCGGGTGCATCGCTGGCGCCCTCCTGCCCCGCCGCCGCGTGGTGCTGGCTCTCTGCATTGCGCAGGCGGGAGTGCACGTCATAGGCACCCAGCACGGGCTCCGTCAGGCCGAACTGCTTGACGCGCCCCCCGTCCAGCCAAAGCGCCAGATCGCACAGATGGCGGATGTGGTACGGGCTGTGCGAGCAGAACAGGATCGTGCAGCCGGCATTGCGGAACGCCATGATGCGGTCCACGCATTTCTTCTGGAAGTGCTGATCGCCCACCGCCAGGGCTTCGTCGATGATCAGCACGTCGGGCTGCACCGCGGTCACCAGCGCGAAGGCCAGCCGGACCGACATGCCCGAAGAGTAGGTCTTGACCGGCCGGTCCAGCGCCTCGCCCAATTCGCAGAATTCGACGATCTCCGGCTCCAGCCGCTCCATCTCTTCGCGGTCGATGCCGATCAGGCTGCCGCCGAAATACAGGTTGTCGCGGCCGCTGAAGTCGGGGTGGAAACCCGCGCCCAACTCCAGAATGGCAGTGACCCGGCCCACCCGCTCGATCGAGCCCGTGGAGGGCTGCAGCGTGCCGGCCAGCAGCTTGAGCAGCGAACTCTTGCCCGCCCCGTTGTCGCCGATGACGCCGATGCACTGGCCGCGCTGCAGTTCGAAGGAGACGCCTTTCAAGGCCCAATGGCTGCGGTGCGCCGATCGCCCGGTGATCAAGGACTTGAGCCGCTGGCGGGGAGAGGCGTAGAGCTTGTACTCCTTGCCAACGTCCTGCACTTTCAGAACGGTCTCGGAGGTGCGTTCGATCATCGTCATAGCCAGTCCACCAACTGATCACGGCTGCGTTTGACCAACGTGTTCAAAGCCAGCGCCAGGACGACAAGCCAGACCACGCCCGCCACCCAGACACCCATCGGCGGCCAATTGCCCTGCAGCAGCACTTGCTGGTAGCCGATCACCAGGGCCGTCATGGGATTGAGCCAAAGCACCCAGCGCCAGTTGGCTGGGAACATCGTCAGGGGAAAAAGAATGGGCGTGAGATAGATGCCCACGGACAGCAGAAAGCCGACGATCTGAACGGTGTCTCTCAGCGCCGCAGCCAGGATGGCCAGCAGGTAACCCAGGAGCACACAGAGGACCAACTGCAGGGCCATGAGAGGCACCATGGCCAGCATGGCAGGACGGAACCCGTGCAGCGGCGTGTATACCAGCGCCACGAGACACAGAAGCGGTCCGAAAATCACCGCGCTCGCCAGCACCGAACGGGTCGTGAAGAGCACTGGGGGCAGCGGGTTTTTCTGCAGCATGCTTCCGGCCTCGATGAGGCTGTTCATGCCGCGCGACACCGCATCGCAGAAAGCCATCCAGGGCAGCGCACCCACGACCAGAAACGTGCCAACGGCATGCGTCGGCGCGCCTTCTCCCAAACGCATGGAAAAGACCACATCGAAGACAAGATAGTAGGCAGCCACCGTCAACAGGGGCTGGAGATAGGGCCACAGCACGCCGACAGCGGTGCCTGCGTGGCGCGCGGCCACCTCGCGTTGCACCAGAACCCACACCAGAGAGCGTGCACTCCAGATCGCGCGCCATTCATTCCACAAAGTTTGCATGCAGCTTGTTCAGAGGATGGCAGTCGGCCCACCAGAAATAAAAGAAGCAAGTACCCGAAAGGGCACTTGCTTCACCTCCACCAACGTGGAGCTTCAGGGAGCGATCTTAGTGGGCGGAATTTTTGCCGCATAAGACTGAGAGTAAGAAGCGATGGCGGACGCATCAATCTTTGCTTCTTGCTGCATCTTCTGCGCTTCGGCAACACGTGCCTCCTGGCGAACGTTGTTGCGCACTTCGTTCATCAACTCTTCGCGGACTTCGCTGAACGAACGGGTGCGTGCGGGGATGCGCTCTTCGAGCTTGAGGATGTGAAACCCGAACTGGGTCTCGACGATATCGCTGAGCTGACCAGGCTTGGTCAACGCAAAAGCGGCTTCATCGAATTGTGCTGCCATGCGGCCGCGTTCGAAAGCGCCTAAATCTCCACCCTTTTCGGCAGAGCCCTTGTCCGCGGAACGCTCTTGGGCCAGCTTGGCGAAGTCAGCACCGGCTTTGAGTTCCTGCATGATCTTTTCGATCTGCGCGCGCGAGTTGGCGTCGGAACCCTCCACCAGAATGTGCCTCACTCGAACTTGTTCCGCCACCTTGAAGCGCTCAGGCTTGGCCTTGTAGATGTCTCGCGCCATGCCTTCGGCAGCGACATCGTTCGGCGTGCTTTGCTTGTCGATTTTTGCGATGTAAGCATCTGACAGCACCTTGTCCCGCGCAATCTTCAGGGCTGCTGCCACCTCGGGGTCCTTCTCTACCCCTTCAGTTTCGGCCCGTGCGGCCATCACCCGGCGTGCGTAAAGATTAGAGGCAATCTGCGTGACGGTCTGAGGACGCGCCAGAACGGTGTCGCGCATCTCGGCAGGCATGCGAAGAGAGTCCGCTTGAATGTCCAGCGTATCGATCGCGACTTTCGGCCCCTGAATCAACACCGGAGCTTGGGCATGGGCCGAAAGAGCGGTTGCAGAAAGTGCTGCCAAAGCAAGCAGGCGATAGGTTGAGCGAATCATGTGCAAATCCAACACTCCATCAAAAAAGCATTAAAAAAAAAGGCGGGGTTGCCCCCGCCTTTTTTGGTTCACATTGCTGTGAAAAGTGCCGTTCAAATTACTGAGCGACAAACGTCGGGAACGTGAAGCGGTGGGGCCACGTGATACCGTAGGTACCGGACGTGCCAGCCGCAGCGCTGGGGTTCGACAGCTTGATGAACGAAGCGCCCAGGATTGGCAGACCCAGCGAGTTGCCAGCCACCGAGTTAGGCACATCCACGCGGCTCCAGCCGTTGGTGAACGAACCGCTCGACAGATCTTGACGAGCCACCGAAGCGCCCAGCACAGAGGTGCCGCCGTCACGGAAGCTCAGCACGCTGGTTTCGCCGCAGAAACGGGTCTGCGTGATGGAACCAGGCGAGAACACTGCGCCGGTCGTGGTCGTGGTTTCTTCGCGGTCGAAGAACGCTTGGCCCGTCGAGCTCACGCAGATGGCACCACCGGTGGTAGCCAGCGACGTGTTGCCTGGGTTGAAACGCTCGTCAGCAACACCGTTGCCAGTGGCGATCAGGTCGGAGAAGTAGCGAACTTGAGCAGCGTTGCCACCGGTTTGCGCAGCAGCGTAGTTAGACGCCACGTTGTAACGACGGGTAGGCATGGAGAACACCCAGTCCGTCTTGGCGGAGATGCTCGTGTCGTTAGCATACTGGTTAGCGATCGAGGTCACAGCCAGGGCGTTCGTCAGCAAGCGAGCTTGCGTCAGAGGAGCCGTTGCGCTAGGAGCCGTCACGTAAGGCGTCGACATGTCGGGCAGGTCATAGTTCGCGGCAGCGATTGCTGGCACGGTCGTAGGAGCCGTCGTACCCGTGGTGAACACGTTCACCGTACGGAACAGAGGGTCAGCCGTGTACGTGTCAGGCGTAGGTGCTGCACTGGCCGATTGCGGGAAGTGCACGAAGTTAGCAATGGCTTGAGCGCCGTTGTTTTCAGCACGGATTGCAGTAGCGCCACCCGAGAACGTCGTCGTTTGAGCGACGTTGATGATGTACCAGTCGCCCAGCAGGCCGGTCGAAGGCGTGTCGAAACCAGCTGCAGCCACGGCGGCAGGCGTCGTGAAGTTTTGCAGCGTAGCGTTCAGGGTGGAGGACGTGCAAGGTGCAACGCCGTTCACGTGCTTGATAGCCGTGTACAGGGGGTTGACCGTGGTCGTGCCAGCCAGCAGCTGAGGAATGTCAGCCATGTTGAAGATTTCAACGTAGCCTTCACGCGTGTTGTTGGCCTTGTCGGCTTCCGAGATGCCAGGATTCAGACGGTCGGTCACGAAACGTTGGTTCACACCCTTGGCCAGCGTGGGCAACGTGCAGGTGCCGTCAGCGGTCACAATTTGTGCCACGCCATCGGAACCAGCCGTCACGGCAGCAGTCCACACGTCACCAGGCGACATGAAGACTTGGAAGTCAAGAATGTCGTCGGAGTTCAAGGCGCCGCGGAAACGAACCTTCACGGCCTTGCCGTTGGAGGTGTCGGTGTTCACAACGTGCATCACGGTCATGTTGCCGTTTTGTGCGTTGAAGTAAGGAACCAGCAGTGCATGACCCACGCCGCCTTCCGCGAACGACATCGTCGTAGCGGTCGTCGTCTTCAGCGGAGCCGTACCAACGACCACATCAGCAGATGCGGCGCCAGCAAAGCCCAGGCCACCAATCATGGCAGCAATGCTCAGGGCCAGAACATTTTTTCTCATATCAAGAACTCCAGTTAAAAAGTTGGTAAGCGCAACTACCACGATTGATTACGCTAAGGGATGGTAGCACAGCGCTCTGACGTGTTGTACAACGGAACCGCTGTAACAAAACCTGTTGTTGAGGAAATGCAACACCGTATGCGGTGAGGTGAATCTTGCTTCGCAAGACCGCTTGCAAACGCCTTCGAAGATCCCTATCAAAGATCTTGATAGTGCCACCACTGGCCATCTTCAAGCAGCCATGTCTCGTTCAGGTAGCTGTCGATAGTACCAAGCTTTGAACCGATCACGGCAGGCTGAACTCCCAATTTCACCTGAGTGGTGCATTTCTCGCCCTCACAAGTGACTTTCGTGACCTCCACGCTCTTGACGGCAACACCAGCACCAAATTGCATCTTGAACTGGTCGGCTGTCCTGGTTTTGCGGTAAGAAGGCGTGGACAAGGCATAGGCCTTGTCGTACTGACCGGCCACTCTCGCTTTCCAATACTCCGTTGCCCGCTGCTCGACGATCTGTTCTGGAGTGGCAGGCTTGAAGGCGGCGCATCCTGAGAGTGCCACGACGCCTGCAGCCAAGACAATGGCGCCCATCCGGCGACGGAAAGTGGTGTTTTGAACCATGGTTGTGTTGATCTCCTGTTAACGATCTGGTTGAACGACGCTGTTCGACTCAGTTTGGCTGGACTGGTTGCACCGGTGCCTGAGGCGCTTTGAGGGGGTTACGGCTCCCCTGTTCCTTGAGTTCGATGACTCTCAAACCCTTCATTCGGTCACGCAAGTCTTCACTCACTTCCCGAATGTCGATATCAGTGCGCACCACACGCGGCGTGAGAACAACCAGCAGTTCCGTCCGATTGCTGGTGTTGCTATTGGTGCCAAACAAATTTCCGAGGACCGGAATGTCCTGTAGCAAAGGAACGCCGGCCTTACCAACTGTACTGTTGTCCTTGATCAGGCCACCCAGCACGATGGTTTCACCCGACCGCACAGCGACTTTGCTGCTGATCTGGCGTTGCAAAAATGCAGGCTGATTGTTGGCGTTGCTTCTGACAGCGCCCAAATCGGTCACCGTCTGATCCACCTGCATGTTCACGATGTTGCCAGCGTTCACGGACGGCGTGACAACAAGGTTGACGCCCGTGTCCTTGTATTGAACCGAGCTGGTGGACGCGTTTGCATTGTCCACAAAACTAACTGTCGTCGTGCTGACCGGCTCTTGGTTGCCGACATTGATGGATGCGGTGTGATTGTCCAGCACCATCAGCGATGGGCTGGAGATCACCTTCAAAAGAGATTTGTCAGCCAGGGCATTGAGCACAGCCTGCACGCCCGTTGAACTGCTGAGCACATAGGAGAAACCTTGAGATGCACCTCCCAGCAGGGTATCCCTGCTGACGGTGGTCGGATTGCGCCCGCTGATCAGCCCCTGCCCGGTGTATCCATTTCGACTGTTGTTGAACGACCATTGCAGGCCGTACTGGAGATCATCGTTTAAGGTCACTTCAATGATGCTGGCTTCGATCAGAACCTGTGTGGGGGGAAGATCCAGTCTCTTCAGCGCCGCTTCAATCTTTGAATACTCAGCGCGCGTCCCCCAGATGAGCACTGAATTGTTCAGTTCATCGGCCATCACCCGAACGCTGCCCAGATTGGCACTCAAGGTGCCCTGCTGCTGTGTACCTTGTGAGTTGGTATTGCGGTTGCCGAAGGCCCCGGTCCCGGAACCACTGGAGAAAGCACTGCCCGTCAGACCCGAAGAGCGGACGCCGCTGCCGCCCATGTAACTGGACCCGCTGCTGCTGAAAGTGCTGCCAACGCCGCCGAATCCGCTTTGCGTCTGGCCGAAAGAGTTCCCCGTCGCGCTTCCAAATCCGGGTGCCACCCCGCTGTTGGCCACGTTCGATCCACCGGTCTGGCCCCCGAAAATCCCGCTGAGCACGCTCGCAAGGTGCTTGGCATTGACGTTCTGCACCTGGTAGATGAATAGCTGTGGCTCAGACCCGTTGTCGCTGGGCTGGTCCAACTTCTCGATCCAGCGGCGGGCTTCCTCCAAATAGGAAGCGCGTGGCGTGACCACCAGAATGCTGTTGAGCCGCTCGATGGGCATGATGCGCAGAGCGCCGAAAAGAGGATTGCCTTCACCCAGCATGGCCTGCGCCGCGCTGGCCGCATTCGCCTGCGCAGCACCCGGTGTGCCTGTAGCGACGGCTCCTCCGACATTCGGGGAAGCCGCTGCAGCACCACCGCCACTGACCAGGCGCAGCGCGGTTTCCACTTCCTTGATCGACGCATGCTTCAAGGGGAACACCCCAACCGACATGCCTTTGAGCAGATCGATGTCAAAGGTGTTCACCAGATCGAGCCACCCTTCGGCCTGGGTGCGTGTGCCACTCAGAATCAGCAGATTGCGCACGTTGTCTACCCGCACGACGGCATCGGGGGGCATCATCGGCCGAAGAATGGATGCCATTTCGCTCGCACCGATGTATTGCAGCGGCACGATGATGGCGCCCGAGCCCGGGGGCAACGGACCGTTGCCTACCTGGCGAACGGACCCACCGATGCTCCGCAATGCATCAGGCCGCCCGACGTGGTAGGTGCCGCGGGCATCGCGCAACATGGCGAGTCCGTTGGCCTGCAAAGAACTCTCCAGCAGGAAAACCGCCTGATCCGGTGCAATGGGCGTGCGTGTCGCCAAAGTCACCGTCCCGCTCAACGGCGGGTGAAGCACATAGTCCGTCTTGAGGATATCTCCCAAAATAGTACGCACGACCTCTGCCACCGGCGCCTCTTCGAAATTGAAGGACAACGGAGCGCCTTGTACGGCAGCCACCGGCTTGGCCGGGGCGATCACACGATCGTTTCCGATGATGAAACGCGGCTCCGCTGCAGGAAGCTCGCCCTCTGCCAAAGGTTTGTCCGCCTTCTTCGACGCGGCATTGGCGGACGAATCAGACGCGGAGCTTGGCACCACTGCACCGCTCGACTCCGTGACGATGTTGCTGCTCCCGGTTGCGGGGGCGGACTGCTGCGACTGGGCTATGGCCAACTGACAAGTGGCCAGCGCAATAGCGGTGAGTGCGTGTCGGTAAGGGGTCATGACTGCTTGCCTGGAAACGGGGAGAAACGAACAGATAGGAAGCACGCTCATTAAGAACGACCGCCAAATGTTGCGCGAGGGGGGGCGGACCGGGCTGGAGGTTGCACCGCCCCTCGTCCGATCGATGTGGGACCGCTGACCGGTGCAGCTGGAGCCATGCCGGTATACGAAGTAACGGCCGCACGAGGCAGCTGCAGGACACGGCTTTGGTCACCTTTGATGAAGGTGACATTGCGACCGTTGATGGACTGGAGCGTCCACCCTTCGATGTTGTCATTCAGACGTGCACGGCGGTGCTTGCCGGCCACTTCGATGATGATGCCTCCCGCACCATCGCCGACAAAGACGCCTGACAGGCGAGCGGTGCTGAGGTTGTCGACCTGCACTTCCTCGGCGGCCTTGGGCGGCGGAGGCGGTGGAGGCGGCCTGCGCGTGAAAGCAAACAATGGCCGATCCAGCATCGCAATGAACTGCCCGGTATCTGCGTTGGTCACCCCTGGCAAAGCGGGAAGCATGGCAGCGAAATCCGTTCGGTGAGGCGTTGGTTCTTGCCAATGCACATTGCGAACGCTTCCATCCGGCGCAACCCACATCCATGCCAGAAGGATCAGCAACGCTGCATTGGCCAGCAGCAGCAGATGCAAGGCATACCGCTTCATGTGCGCTCCCGCAATACGCTGAGGCCAAACTGCGCCGACAGCCGGGGAGCGACCTTGGGATCCGAGTTGGCATAGCCGCCTTGGAGCTGAATGTCCAGATCATTGATGACGATGATGGGCATTTGACTGGTCAGAACGGCCAGCGCGCTTTGCAGGGCCAGCATTTCGCCCTCGGTCCGCACCGTCAGCGGAATGCGATCAAAGCCCTTCTCGTCCTTGGCAGGCAGCACCTGGCTACTGATCACCTGCAAGCCCGCCGCACTGAAGATATCCCGGATCCGCTGCTGAGCCGCATTGCCAGTCTGGTTGGCATCCTGGGATGCCGGATAGATGTACTGCGTTCTTGCCGCATTGGCCTGCGCAAGCACGGCTTCAATATCCGTCCGCTGCGACTCCAGGCCCAGAAGCCGCGCATAGCGCGGCTCCATTTGCGCCAGTTGAGACTCGGCACCTTGGTGCTTTTCAGCGATGTACCAGCCCAACATGACCAGGGGGAGGATCGCCAGAGCCAGAGTACAGACGAGGATCAGCCCCTCACGGGATGAAATGCGTTTCATGGCTTGGTACGGTTCGCAGGCGAAGAAGCGGGCAATGCAGGTGCAGTGGTGGTACGGCCGCCGAATGTGGCGACCGATCCGCCAAAGGCAGCTCCACCAGCCGATGGAGAGGCACTGGCCGGCGGCGGTGCGACTGCGCTGGAGGATGAATTGGCGGGCAACGAAGCTGGGGCGACAGGCGCTCCGGCCACGCTAGCGCCCGAAGCAGCAGCGCTGGCAACACCCCCCGGGGCAAGGACCGGCGTCGCGGCTCCAGTGGAGGCGACTGCGGCCTTGCCTGCGACTACACTTCCCACCACCCCGAAAAACTGAGGATCCAGCGTGAATTCAATGGCAAACGTTTCCTTGGGGGAATTCCCCATCCGGGTGGCAGCAGATGGGGCACGGACCTCTCGCAACCCCGGCTCATTGCCCAGCACCTGCATCAGGGCGGCCGCATTTCCGGTCATTCCCACAATGGTCACTTTGGCGCCTTGCATGCGAAAACTCTGCAGATAGGTATCGTCCGGCAGCAGCTGGGTCAGTTTGTCCAGCACACGCAAAGGCTCGATGCGCGTGGCAAGCACTTCCGACAGCATTCCGAGCTTCTCTGCCGATTGCATGAGCGCATCCCGCTTGGCGACGACCGGAGCCGTGCGCTTGGCCGCATCCTGATAGCTCTGCGCCGCCTCGATCGCGCGCTCACGCAATTGGAGCGTAGGGGTCACCGCAATGACCATGGCCAGTACAGCCATCGAGAGCAAAAGCCCATAACCCGCGCGCCTCCATCTCAGTGCATGCGCATGGCGCAAGCCTTCACCATAGCCACCAAGCACGATGGGGCGCTGTTGATTGCTGCGCACCCAGACTTCCGGGTTTGACACGCCGCCAAGGCGAGCGGCCTGGGAGGCGAGGTATTGGGCGACCTGCCTGCGAGACGCCAGGGCCAGCTCGATTCGGGAAGTGCCCGTGGAGCCTTCGATCAAGCGATAGCCCCACACCAGATCCGCCTCAGGAAAGGGACTGATGGCACGCACTTCCAAAGCACCGGCTTTGGCGATGTCCGATTCAGCCATGGGCGGCAAGGTCAGCGTCCTGCGAAGCACGAATTCTTCAGGCAGTTCAACGGCGGTGAAGCTGGCCTTGACCGGGCCCGCCACCTTGGACTGCTTTTCGTCCCCCAGCCAGAAAGAGAGGCCGTCCTCGGGATGGAGCAGCACGACCGGCGCGGACGGCGTCAGCCAGGAGAACAGCGGCCACGCATGCATGCCCTGCCAGGGGCTGCGGACATCACGCCAGAGCGCGTGCAAGTCGATTCCCAGGAAACGGGCATCGGAGGAAATGGAAGGCATGGGTGGCTCAGGAGTTTTTACGTATCACGGGCTCAACGCTTGAACTGGCACGGAAGGTCTGCCACGGCAAACCGCCCTTCGCACGTGCGTTGAAATCGATGCTGCGCGATACGCGCAACCAAACACCGTCCGGCATGGGAACCCTTGCCTGGATTCGCAGCCGCCGAACCGTCGAGTTATCCAAAAATGCGGCCTCCAGGGCCGTGGTATCGATGCCTTCAGCGCCGGCATCCCGGTCCGCTACGATGCGCATGGCGACTGCAGCGTTTCCTCCGGCAAGGACGGTCAGTACTTCCAAGGGCGCAGCCATCGGATTGACCAAGCCTCGCCCTCGAAGATCTGCAGTGATGAGCGGCGAAAGTCTAGCATAGAGGGTGTAGTCCACCCCGGGCACCTTGAGCAGGTCTTCTTCCGATTCAAAACGCTGCGGCACGCCGCGTGGATCGCGCCGCTCACGCATTTCCACTGTGGCTTGAGCGAGCCCCTGGGCCGCCTCTGCCGGCATTTCGCCGGCAACGGAAAAGAGCTTCGCCAGCAAGGCAACAGGCGCACCATTGATGTCGATCAAGCCGTTCAAAGGCATGGCTTGGACCTGCATCGTGACCCCGCGATAGTCGATCTGTGCCTGCCGGGTGCGGGCCAGGGGGGTGTTGCTGGCCACCAGCGCCTGCAATGCCAGTTGAATCGCCGCATCGCCCAGCGCTTGGGCCTGGACGTTCTGGCGCGACAAGGACATGACGCGCGCCTCTTCCCTGATGGATCGTGTCAGGCCAGACACGATGATGGTGAGGGCTGCGACCATCCAGAGCACGGCCAACAGCGCCATGCCGCGCTGTTTCTTGTTACGGTGCTTACTTGGCTTGCGCTGATTCACGAGCGGCTCCCGCCAAAAGTGGCTCCGTCGCTGGCCGGATCGCTGGATGGCAGAACGCGCATCGGAATGACGATGTCCGGCCAAACGCCTGCGGAGGTCCGGATCGCGATCGAAACCCGTTGAGGCAGCCGATCAACCGCCTTCCAGGGAGCGCCCCAGACAGGAGGCTCCTCGTTGGCGTCTTCGTACCGGAGTGAAAAGCCGGTCATCCCATCCACCAGCACGTAGCTGGCGGCCTGGCTCCAATCCGGCGCCACGCCTCCATCGATCCAAGGCAAGTACCGCAATACCAAAGCAGGCCCCGATGCCTGGTCCAGCACGCCCAATCGAAAATGGTAGCGCCCACCCGCACCGTAACGGGCTGGCATCACCCCCACCCAAGCCATCTCCTCGGGCAGCCCGATGAAAAAGTACGGGCTCTCGTCGATGGAGACGACCGCCGCCCGCTTTTGCAGAGACACCCGGCCCAGCACCGAGCGCAGAAACCCGTTGGCCACCCGCAGTTCATCGGTCCGCAGCATCCGGCGATCCACCCTCTCTTCCGTTTGTGCCGTGGTACGCAACGCGGACCCCAGGGCCAGCATCACGAGCGACAGCAAGGTGATGACCACCAGCAGTTCCACCAACGTGAAGCCGCGCTGGCGCAGCGCCTTCGAGCCTTCAGACCACCGCTTCATCATCCACGCCCCGGCTCGGGCGGCTTGCGCTGCGGCCGCAAGGTGCTCAGTTCGAAGTTGCGCAGGCGCACACCGTCCGACCAGGAGATGACGATGTTCACCTCGTGCAAAGGCGGAATGGCGGGCCCCTTGAACTCCGTCACATAGGGCGCCGTGGTGATGCGCCACTGGTAGCCAGCGGACTCCCCCGACTGGTTCAAGCCCTGCTCAGGGATGGCGTCGCGCAGGGAGAGCAACGACTCGGCCAGCACCACCGCGCGTTGATACCGATCCACGTCCGCAACGCTGCGCGCGCTGCTGCCCATGGCGCGGTAAAGCATGCCAAGCGACAACGCCATGATGGCGAAGGCCACCAGTAACTCCAGCAAGGTCAAGCCCCGCTGTCGGCGATGCAAGCCGCGCGTCATCGGGTGAGGGCCTCTTGCGTCACGCGCCCGGACAGCCAGTCCACCCGCAGCCGAGTGCCGATGCCGGGCGCCCTCAGGATTTCGATGCTGCCGCCCGTGGCGCCGCCACCCGGAAGGAAGCGGATGGCCGCCTGGCTCTGCGCATTCAATTCGGTACCGGCCACGATGGCACGCAACTGCAGCGGCTGCGGCAACGGCTTCAAGGCGGAGTCGTTGCCATACATGCGATTCTTCAAGTCCACGGAGAAGCGGACCTCCCGCCCTTCCGCCATGGCGGTAACACGGGCGGCACGCATCTGGCTGATCATCGTGCGGACCGTGTCACGGTACTGCGCCGAATCCCGCAGCCGATCGAAAGCCAGCGGTGCCAAGCCGATCACGAGGGCCAGGATCGCGAACACGACCAGCAACTCGACCAGCGTAAAGCCGCGCTCGCGCCGCATGGCAGGACGCCTGGGGATGCAGGCGATCAGGGCGTGTTGCGGATGTCGGCCGCTTCGCCTTCACCGCCGGGGGCGCCATCGGAGCCGAGTGACAGGATCTCGATGCCGCCGTTCGGGCCCGGGTTGGCATAGCGGTAAGGATGGCCCCAGGGGTCAGAAGGCACGCCGCCTTTGAGGTAAGGGCCTGTCCAGCCGTTCACGGAGCCGGGGCGCTTCACCAGTGCCTCCAGGCCTTCTTCGGTCGAAGGGTAGCGGCCCACATCGAGCTTGAACAACTCGAGCGACTTGTCCAGGTCGGCGATCTGCACACCGGCCGTCTTGGCCTTGGCGCCGCCCAGTTGGTTGAGCACACGGGGGCCTACCAAGCCGGCGAGCAGCGTCAGGATGGCCAGAACGACCAGCAGTTCGATCAGGGTGAAGCCGCGGGCGGATTTGCGTTGCATAGGGGTGCCACAGGAGCGGCCAGCACGGGAATGCGCCATGGAAGAGGACTCCTTGGACAAACAAAAATTATACGGCGAGGTCATTGATGGACAGGATCCCGAGAAGGATGGAAACAATGATGGCGGCAATCAAAATACCCAGCACCAGAATGAGCACCGGCTCCACCAGCGTGAGAAGGCGTTTGATACCGGTTTCGACTTCGCGGTTCAATATATTGGACAGCTCGAGCATCATCTGACCGATGCGGCCGGTTTCCTCGCCTACCCGGATCAGGTTGATCGCCAGCGGTTCGAAGATGCCCGTCGCGGAAACGGCCTGGACAACCTTGCCCCCTTCTTTCACGATGGGAGCAACACGGGACAGGGCCTGCTGCAAGACCGTGTTGCTGACGGTTTCGGTCGCAATGTGCAGGGCCGTCAGCATGGGCACGCCATTGCCGAGCAAGGTGCCCAGGGAGCGCGAGAACAGCGTGAGCTGGTATTTCAGCGCCAGACGCCCCATGAGCGGCAGCTTCAGCAGCCGCGCCTGCCACCATTGGCGCCCGGCGGGAGAGGCCGCCCAGCGGCGCACCATCAGCCCCAGGCCCAGCGCCACGATGCCGATGAACAGGCCGTAGCGCGTGAAGGCATGGCCCAGCGCCATGACGATCTGGGTCGGCATCGGGAGCGCATCGCCCATGTCGGTGAACAGTTTTTCGAACTGCGGCACCACGAAACCCAGCATGGCGATGAGCGACAGCACGGCCACGCCCAAAAGGATCGCGGGGTAGATGGTGGCGGAGATGACGCTGTCGCGCAGTGCGCGCTGCCGCTCCATGTGCTCCACGAGCCGCTCCAGCACCGACGACATCTGGCCGCTGGCCTCGCCCGAGCGGATCATGTTGATGTAGAAATCGCCGAACAGCTCGCGGTGCTGCGACAAGGCGCGGCTGAGCGGCGTGCCGCCCTTGACCGCGTCCAGAATGCCTTGCAGCAGCTCGGCCATGCTGGGTTTGTAGCTCATGTCGATGAGCACGCGCAACGCGTTGTCCAAGGCCAGTCCGGCCCGCAGCATGATGGACAGCTCGGAGGTGAGCGCAAGCACATCGGCCGCCTTGACCGGCCCCTTGCCGCTGCGCCCCTTGGGCACGGCAGCGGCCCCGATGGCCTCATTGGCGGAGGCGGTGCCCATGGCACTGCTGGCGCCCGGGCCGGCGGAAGCACCGATCGAGTCGCTGATGGTCAATGGCGTGAGACCCTGCGCCCTGAGTTGCTTGAGCGCCTGGGCTTCGTTGATGGCCGTGAGCCGGCCCTCGGCCACCTTGCCCGAGGCGGCGGCGGCCCGCCAGACGTAATCAGGCATCGGCTTGGTCCTGCGTCACGCGGGCGAGCTCATCGAGCGTGGTCATGCCGGCGGCCACCTTGCGCAGCCCGTCCTCGTACAGGTTGAGCATGCCGCCCTGCGCCGCCAGCGCATTGAGCGCGTTGGCATCGCGGCCTTCGATGATGGCGCGGCGCATGGGCTCGTCCAGCACGAACAGTTCATGGATGCCGGTCCGGCCCCGGTAGCCGGAACCTCGGCAGTGCTCGCACCCCACGGCCCGGTAGATGGCCTGGCCGACGCCGCTGAAGCGCGCCAGCCCCGTGCTCTGGCGCACGTCCTCGCCCGGCTCGAAAGGCTCCTTGCACTGGCCGCACAGCGTGCGCACCAGGCGCTGGGCCAGCACGCCGTTGACGGCGGAGGTGATGAGGTAGCCCTCCACACCCATGTCCTTCATCCGGATCACGGCGCCGGCGGCCGTGTTCGTGTGCAGGGTGGAGAGCACCAGGTGCCCCGTGAGCGCCGATTGCACGGCGATCTGGGCGGTTTCGCCGTCGCGCATTTCGCCGATCATGATGATGTCGGGGTCCTGGCGCAGAATGGAGCGCAGCGCGTTGGCGAAGGTCAGGTTGATCTGCGGATGCACCTGGATCTGGTTGATGCCTTCCAGCTGGTACTCGACCGGGTCCTCCACCGTGATGATCTTGTTGGCCCCCGCATCGATCTTCGACAAGGCCGCATACAGCGTGGTCGTCTTGCCCGAACCCGTCGGGCCGGTGACCAGCAAGATGCCGTGGGGCCGTGCGAGCAGGCTGTTGAACCGCTCGAGCGTGTCCTTCTCGAAACCCATGGTTTCCAGCTGCAGGCGCACGCTCGCCCGGTCCAGCACCCGCATTACCACGCTTTCGCCGTGCACGGTGGGCACGGTGGACACCCGCAGATCGAGCTCGCGGCCCTTGACGCGCGTCTTGATGCGGCCGTCCTGCGGCAGGCGGCGCTCGGCAATGTCCAGGTGGGCCAGCAGCTTGACCCGCGAGTTCACGGCGGCGCTCAGGCGCGGCGGCACCAGTTCGCCCGCATGGATCACGCCGTCCACCCGGTAGCGAACGTGCAGTCCGTCGTCGAACGGCTCCAAGTGGATGTCCGAGGCGCGCAGATCGATCACACGGCCGATGATGGCGTTC
The DNA here is from genome assembly GCF_057543315.1 of Acidovorax sp. KPB24-07. Lineage (NCBI taxonomy): Bacteria > Pseudomonadati > Pseudomonadota > Betaproteobacteria > Burkholderiales > Comamonadaceae > Acidovorax > Acidovorax sp. KPB24-07. The sequence continues at coordinate 6,934 of NZ_BAAJYS010000024.1, read as the reverse complement.
ACCAGGCGGATGACCGGCGCTTCGCTGGCCAGGTCCTTCAGATGCTCGACGAAGTCGCCGCCATCGGAGCCATCGCCGAAACCGTCGTCGGCCTCGTCGTCTTCGGCACCCTGCTCCACCACGGGCTCGGACAGGGCTTTCTCGATGTCGCTGTCCAGCGCCAGGTGCGGAACGATCACATGGCCCGTGGCCAGATGCAGCGCCTTGACGACGAACGCATCCTGCGGAACGGCCATTGCCACGTGCATGCGGCCTTCGCTGACCTGCAGCGGATACACGCTGTTGGCGTGCAGGAATTCCGGCAGCAGCCCCTCGACCTCGGGCATGAGTTCGGGAAACTCGCCAGCCGGCACGATGGATATCCCCAGCTGGCGCGACAGCGACTGGATCACGTCCAGCTCGGACACCAGCCCCAGCCGCACCAGCACGCGGCCCAGCAGTCCGCCCATTTCCTGCTGCGCGGAGAGGGCGCGCTCCAGGTCGCGGGCGCTCAGCTTGCCCGACTGGACAAGCAGCTCTCCCAGCGGAGGACGCGGCGCGGGCGTCGCGTCTGCCAGCGGTTCGATGCGGTCGGGAAGGGTATTCGTCGTCATGGAGGTGTGGGATGGCGCCGCGATCGGCGTTGCGCGCCCTCGGGCGCGCGCAATGGGGCCCAAGTGTAGCCGCGACGGCCTGGGGCCCACTCCCGCCAAAGCCATGGCCTTTGCACACCCCGCGGGCCAGCCGGGCCTTCGCTTAAAGTCGCGGGCCTCCCTCGATCAATTGATGCGACTGCCCGCCCCGCCCATGCAAAACCCTCCCAGACGGACTGCCCTGCACGTTTCCATGGCCCTCGCAGCCCTGGGTGTTCTTCTGGCCGGTGCGGGCGGCCTGGCGCTGCTCCAGCCGCATGCGCCTGCGCATCCGCTCCGTGCGGATCGCCTGCTGCTGGCCCCGATGGTCAGCGTCATCGAGCCCTGCGTGCTCTCGCCCGAGACCCTGCCGGCCGCGATGCAGGACCTGGCCGAGCGCTGCCAGGGCCCGCAGGGCTCGGCCGCCGCGCTCATCGAATCCACATTGAAAACGCTGCAGCCCACGGAGCCGCCATCGCCCCGTGAAGCCCTGGGCTACACCCTGCCCGTGCCGCTGCTGCGTCTTTTCCACCAGACGGCGGACGGGGACTGGCGCATCGACGACGAGAAAGTGGGGCGCCTGGTGCGCACGTTGCGCGACACGCCCCGGCCGGCGATCCTCTACCTGTTCTCCACGCATTTCTCGGCGGAGGCACCAATCGAGGCCGCGCTGGCCGCCGACCCGGCCAACATGGGCCACACCCGGGATGGCGCATTGGGCACCGACGACTATTACGACTCCAAAGTCTTCAACTGGACGTTCGCCACCACCCGCAACACCCTGACGCAGCGGCGCGCCCAGGCCATGCAGGCCGTGCTGGACGCGGCCTGCCAGCTGCCAGCGCAGGACCGCGCCAAGATCCGGGGCATCACGCTGCTGGGGGAACTGCACCACCTGTTTCCCAATTTCCAGGCGGGCATGGGCTTCGATGGCGCCTACCGGGTGACCGACTACAGCGCGGCCTCGGTCGAAGGGTTTCGGCACCACCTGCAGGCCGAATTCGGCCGCATCGAGGCGCTCAACCGTGCCGTGGGCGGCGACTACGCCGCGTTCTCCGAGGTGGAGCCCCCGTCCCGCGACATCCGCACCGAGCCGCTGCGCCGCTACACCGAGCACATCGATGCGTTCGCGCAGGGCAGCCTGCCCATTTCGGGCTGGGCGCATGTGGAAGGCGCCACCCCGGAGCACCCGGCCTGGATCCACATCTACCGCAACGGCCGCCTGGTGGGCAAGACCGCCGTGCGGCTGGGGCGGCAGGACGTGCTGGCGGCCAAGCCGGAGTTCGGAGACGCCAACACCGGCTGGCGCATGGACCTGGATTTCCGGCGCCTGCCGGCCGGGATGCACCGGTTGGACATCTTCCTGGAAACGCGGCCGGGCGCCCTCACCCACCTGGGCCGCCGCGACGTGGCCATCATGGACCGGCAGCAGAGCACGCCACAGCCGCAGCCCCAGGCAGCGCTGCCGGCCAGCACGCCTGCCGGGCCCGGCGTGCAGGCGCACATCGACACGCCGCGGGACGCGTCGTCGTACTACTACAACCCGCTCGTGCCGCTGTGGCATGCCTTTCGCGCGAAGCAGGTGGTCGACTATCTGCGGTATTTCGATGGCGAGGTGGCACGCTCGTGCCTGGCGGACGTGCCCCGCTACACCCACCAGATCGTGCCGTTCACGAACCCGGGCTGGGACGAGAACAAGTTCGCGATCCAGGCATCGCTGCGGCCGCTGGGCTCCATCCGGCTGGGCGTGAGCCTGTACGGCGAGCCGACCTACGGGCATTCCTACTTCGACTGGCTGGGCCGCAGCGGCCACACCCGCTACGGCATCACCGAGTTCCATCCCTTGAAGGCGATGGACGCGGCCGCCCTGCAGCGCGTGTTCGATGCCCATGCAGAGCGGGGTGCGGACTTTCTCTCGTTCTTCGCCGAGCCGCGCTGGCATGGCACCCTGGTGCCCCGGGGGCACAACATGTTCTCGTTCGATCCGGACAACCCGAAGTTCGGCTCCGACCACCTGTACCGGGCCACGCAGCAGACGCTGGCGCCCAAGGGCCCGTGAGCCGCTGCGGACCGGGCCCTGCCCCGCACAGCCCGCCGCAGGCGTCAGTCAGTCAAACACCTCGGCCTGGTCGAGCGGCAGGCCCTTCATGTCCTTGGCGGACAGGCTGGGCTCGCCGTCGAAGCGCCAGTCGATCGCCAGGGCGGGATCGTCCCAGGCGATGCAGCGCTCATGCTCGGGGGCGTAGTAGTCGGTGGTCTTGTAGAGGAAATCCGCGCTCTCGCTGAGCACCACGAAGCCATGGCCGAAGCCGGGCGGCACCCACATCTGGCGCTGGTTTTCCTCGCTCAACTCCTCGCCCGTCCATTGGCCGAACGTGGGCGAGCTCCTGCGCAGGTCCACCGCCACGTCGAACACCGTGCCGCGCACCACGCGCACGAGCTTGCCCTGGGGCTGGCGCAACTGGTAATGCAGGCCCCGCAGCACGCCGCGGGCGCTGCGGCTGTGGTTGTCCTGCACGAACGCATGGCGCGTGCCGGTGGCCTCGTCGAAGGCACGCTGGTTGAAGCTCTCGAAGAAAAAGCCCCGGGCATCGCCGAACACCTTGGGTTCGAGGACGACGACATCGGGCAGGCGGGTGGGAATGACGTTCATGGAGGAATTGCCAACAACGAAAGAAAGAAGAAAACCGGCGGAAGAACAGGACACGCGCGACGGACGCCAGCCTGGCGCGGCGGCGCGCCGGGCCTGTTGCGATCCTCGCGCTACTCGCGCGGCTCCCGCAGCAGCCGCTGCAGGTACTGGCCGTAGCCGTTCTTGGCCAGGGGCTGCGCCAGCCGAGCCAGCTGGGCATCGTCGATGAAGCCGTTGCGCCAGGCGATTTCCTCGGGGCAGGCGATCTTCAGGCCCTGCCGGTGCTCCAGCGTCGCGATGAACTGCCCGGCTTCCAGCAGGCTTTCATGCGTGCCGGTGTCGAGCCAGGCATAGCCCCGGCCCATGATCTCGACGTGCAGCGCGTCCTGCTCCAGATAGAGGCGGTTCAGGTCGGTGATTTCGAGTTCGCCCCGGGCGGACGGCTTCAGGCGCTTGGCCAGTTCCACCACCTGCGCGTCGTAGAAGTACAGGCCGGTCACGGCATAGCTGGACTTCGGGGCCTTGGGCTTTTCCTCGATGGACAGCACCTTGCCGCGGGCATCGAACTCGGCCACGCCGTAGCGCTCGGGGTCCTGCACGTGGTAGGCGAAGACGCTGGCCCCCTCCTCGCGCTGCAGCGCGCTGCGCAGCAGGTCCTCGAAATCGTGCCCGTGGAAGATGTTGTCGCCCAGCACCAGGGCGCTCGGGCTGCCCGCCAGGAATTCCTCGCCGATGAGAAACGCCTGGGCCAGCCCATCGGGGCTGGGCTGCACGGCGTAGCGCAATTGAATGCCCCACTGGCTGCCGTCGCCGAGCAACTGCTCGAAGCGCGGGGTGTCCTGGGGCGTGCTGATGACCAGGATCTCCCGGATGCCCGCCAGCATCAGCGTGCTGAGCGGGTAATAGATCATGGGTTTGTCGTACACCGGCAGCAATTGCTTGCTGATGGCGAGCGTGGCCGGGTGCAGGCGGGTGCCCGAACCTCCGGCGAGGATGATGCCCTTGCGTGCGGTCATGTGGTGCTCTCTCTGCCCTGGGTGCTAAAGGATTTCGGCCAGCATGCGCGAGACGCCCGCCTGCCAATGCGGCAGAACGAGGCCGAACGTGGATTGCAGCCGGCGGGTGTCGAGCCGCGAGTTGTGCGGGCGCACGGCCGGCGTGGGAAACGCGCTCGTCGGCACGGGCGCCACGTCGTTAGCTACTATTTTTATAGCACCACCCCCTAGTACCGATTGCGCCAGAACGTATTTTGCATAGGCATGCCAGTTGGTCTCGCCCCCGGCCACCAGGTGGTAGAGCCCGGCATCCTCGGGGCGCCGCTCCAGGTGGCGCAGGGCATGCGCCGTGACGTCGGCGATCAGGTCGGCGCCGGTGGGGGCGCCCCACTGGTCGTCGATGACCGTCAGGCGCTCGCGCTCCTGGGCCAGGCGCAGCATGGTCTTGGCGAAGTTGCCGCCGCGGGCGGCGTAGACCCAGCTGGTGCGCAGGATGAGGTGGCGGGCCCCGCTCTGCTGGATGAGCCGCTCGCCCTCGAGCTTGGTGCGGCCATAGACGGACAGCGGCGCCGGGGTGTCGGTCTCCACCCAGGGGCGCTCGCCGCTGCCGTCGAAGACATAGTCGGTGCTGTAGTGCACCAGCCAGGCCCCGCTGCGCGCGGCCTCCTCGGCCAGGACGCCCGGCGTGGTGGCGTTGAGCGTGCGTGCGAACTCCGGCTCGCTCTCGGCCTTGTCCACGGCTGTGTGGGCGGCCGCATTCACGATGACGTCCGGGCGCAGCGCGCGCACGGTGTCCACGATGCCGGCGGGATCGGCGAAGTTGCCGCAATGGTCGGTGCTGTCGTGGTCCAGCGCCGTCACGGTGCCCAGCACCGACAGGCTGCGCTGCAGCTCCCAGCCGACCTGGCCGCCCTTGCCGAAAAGCAGGATGTTCATGCGCTGGCCGCCACGGCGTTCGGTGCCGCAGCCGCTGCGCCGGGCACGGCCTGGTACTGCGTCTGCACCCATTCGCGGTAGGCGCCGCTGGTCACGGCCGCCACCCACTCGGGGTTTTCGAGGTACCACTGCACCGTCTTGCGGATGCCCGTCTCGAAGGTTTCGGCGGGCTTCCAGCCCAGTTCGCGCTCGATCTTGCGGGCGTCGATGGCATAGCGCCGGTCGTGGCCCGGGCGGTCCTGCACGTAGTGGATCTGCGCGGCATAGCTCTGGCCGTCGGCGCGCGGGCGCAGTTCGTCGAGCAGAGCGCACACCGTGCGCACGATCTCGATGTTGGGCTTTTCGTTCCAGCCACCCACGTTGTAGGTTTCGCCCAGAGCGCCGCCTTGCAGCACGCGGCGGATGGCGCTGCAGTGGTCCTTGACGTAGAGCCAGTCGCGGATCTGCATGCCGTCGCCGTACACCGGCAGCGGCTTGCCTGCCAGGGCGTTCACGATCATCAGCGGAATGAGCTTTTCCGGAAAGTGGTACGGCCCGTAGTTGTTGCTGCAGTTGGTGGTGAGCACCGGCAGGCCGTAGGTGTGGTGCCAGGCGCGCACCAGGTGGTCGCTCGCGGCCTTGCTGGCCGAATAAGGGCTGTTGGGCTCGTAGGCATCCGTTTCGGCGAAGGCCGGATCGCTGGCCGACAGCGTGCCGTACACCTCGTCGGTGGAGACGTGCAGGAAACGGAACGCGGCCTTCTCGCCCTCCGGCAACGCCAGCCAGTGGTGCCGTGCGGCCTCCAGCAGGCGGAAGGTGCCGACCACGTTGGTCTGGATGAAGTCCTCCGGCCCGTGGATGGAGCGGTCCACATGCGACTCGGCGGCGAAGTTGACGATGGCGCGGGGCTTGTGCTCGGCCAGCAACCTGGCCAGCAGGGCCGTGTCGCCGATGTCGCCTTGCACGAAGACATGCCGGGGATCGCCCTGCGCGCTCGCCAGGTTCTGCAGGTTGCCTGCGTAGGTGAGCTTGTCCAGGTTGACCACGGGCTCGTCGCCCGAAGCCAGCCAGTCCAGAACGAAGTTGGCGCCGATGAAGCCTGCGCCGCCGGTGACAAGAATCATGGGATGGGGGGGTCGCGCGAAGGCGCCGCTGTATCAAAGCGGCGGATTATCCCATCGCGTGCCGGGGCCCTGTTACGAGCCGCAGCGGGCCCGCCGCGCCGTTTAGGGGGCGCACACTACCCACGGCGCGCGCAGCGCACGTAAAGTCTGGAGCCGATGCCGCCGCAAACCACCCGGTCCGCGCGGCGCCGTTGCACCACTTGCCCCAAGGAAAGCCATCCATGCCCCGATCCACCAAAAACCCCGACGCACCGGACGACGCCGACCCGGCCGGCAGCGGCCCGTTCTACGGCAGCAAGGCGCGCGACTCCGCGCAGCAGATCTGGCAGGCGGGCCTGGGCGCGTTCGCCAAGGCGCAGCAGGAAGGCAGCAAGGTGTTCGAGGCGCTGGTCAAGGAAGGCGCGGCCATGCAGCGCAAGGGCCAGTCCACCGCCCAGGAGCGCCTGTCCGAAGCGGCCGAACGCATGACCAGCGCGGCCAGCGAATTCGGCACGCGCGCGGCGGGCCAGTGGGACAAGCTGGAAACCATCTTCGAAGACCGCGTGGCCAAGGCGCTCGCCCGGCTGGGCGTGCCCACCGCGCGCGAGGTGCAGGCGCTGCACGAGCGCATCGATGCGCTCACCCGGGCCCTGGAGGCCGCCACCCAGGCACAGGCCG
>NZ_BAAJYS010000023.1:0-30057 GCF_057543315.1 Acidovorax sp. KPB24-07 | reverse complement strand
TACGGGGCGGGGAGCCGCCGCGGCCACGGGCGCAGCCGCGGGCGCCTTGGCGGTGGAGGCCTTGGCCTCGGTCGAGAACAGGTCGCGGATCAGTGCCAGCTTGGGCTTGACCGAGCTGGCGTGCGTGGCATCGAGCTGCAGCGCCTTGTTGTAGGCCTGGCTGGCCAGCTTGGCGTAGATGTCGCCCAGGTTTTCATGCGCGGTGGCATAGCTGGGGTTGGTGCGGATGGCCATCTCGAGCGCGGTGCGCGCCTTGTCGAGCTGGTTCTGGTTGGCGTACAGCACGGCCAGGTTGTTGTAGGGCTCGGGCAGCTCGGGATAGTCTTCCGTGAGCTTCGTGAAGGTGGCCACCGCTTCGGTCTGCTTGCCCGAATCCGCCTGGGCCACGCCGCGCAGGAAGCGCAATTGCGGGTCGCGGGGGTTGGCGGTGAGCCGCTGGTCGGCCTTGGCCAGGGCATCCGCCGGCTTGCCTGCCTTGAGCAACTGGGTGATCTCGGCATAGTCGTCCGCGTGGGCCAGCGGGGCACCCAACAAGGCCGACAGGGCAATCAGGCGCAGGAGATGGGCAAGGGTGCGTTGTGGATGCTTCATGGGCGGACGGGAATGGTTGGAGGTGTCAAGCCGTAACGGGGGCTTATACTGCGGCGGATTGTAGCTGAGGGGTTTGTCATGCCGGTACGCTGTTGCCGCTCCTGATTTTGCATGTGCGCACCGCCGCGCACGGCCCTTCCGGGAGGCTCCCGCCTCTTTGCGCAGCCCCTGCCAGGGCGCCGGCTGCACCATCCACCCCTTGACTGAATTTCCATGAGTTTGCGTATCTACAACACGCTGTCGCGTGCGCTGGAGCCTTTTTCTCCGCTGGAGCCCGGACATGTGCGCATGTATGTCTGCGGCATGACCATTTATGACCTGTGTCACATCGGCCACGCCCGCATGATGATGGCGTTCGACGTGGTGCAGCGCTGGCTCAAGAGCAGCGGCCTGCGCGTGACCTATGTGCGCAACATCACCGACATCGATGACAAGATCATCCGGCGCGCGGTGGAGCGCGGCATCACCATCCGCGAGCTGACCGACGAGATGATCGCCGCCATGCACCAGGACATTGGCGCTTTGGGCATCGAGCCGCCCTCCATCGAGCCGCGCGCCACCGAATACGTGCCGCAGATGCTCGCGCTGATCGGCGCTCTGGAAGACAAGGGCCTGGCCTACCGTGCCAGCGGCGGCGACGTGAACTATGCGGTGCGCAAGTTCGCGGGCTACGGCAAGCTGTCCGGCAAGTCGCTCGACGAGCTGCGCGCGGGCGAGCGCGTGGCCGTGGCCGACGGCAAGGACGATCCGCTGGACTTCGTGCTGTGGAAGTCCGCCAAGCCCGAGGAGCCGCCCGAAGCCAAGTGGGACAGCCCCTTCGGTGCCGGCCGGCCCGGCTGGCACATCGAGTGCTCGGCCATGAGCTGCGCCACGCTGGGCGAGAGCTTCGACATCCATGGCGGCGGCGCCGACCTGCAGTTTCCGCACCACGAAAACGAGATCGCGCAGAGCGAAGGCGCCACCGGCAAGCCGCTGGCGCGCTTCTGGGTGCACAACGGCTTCGTGCGCGTGGACAACGAGAAGATGAGCAAGTCGCTCGGCAACTTCTTCACCATCCGCGACGTGCTGGCCAGGTACGACGCCGAGACCGTGCGCTTTTTCATCGTGCGCGCCCATTACCGCAGCGCCCTCAACTACAGCGACGCCCACCTGGACGACGCACGCGCCGCACTCAAGCGCCTCTATACGGCATTGAGCCTGGTCGCGCCGGCGCCCACGCCCTCGATCGACTGGACCGATGCCTACGCGGCGCGGTTCAAGGCCGCCATGGACGAAGACTTCGGCACCCCCGAGGCCGTGGCCGTGCTGTTCGATCTGGCCGGCGAGGTCAACCGCACGCATTCGCCGCAGACCGCCGGACTGCTGAAGGCGCTGGCCAGTTGCCTGGGCCTGCTGCAGGGCGATCCGCAAGCCTTCCTGAAGGCCGGCGCCACGCTGGACGAAGCCGCCATCCAGGCGCAGATCGCCGCGCGCGCCGCCGCCAAGGCCGCGAAGGACTTCGCCGAGGCCGACCGCATCCGCAAGGCGCTGCTGGAGCAGGGCATCGTCCTCAAGGACTCCGCCGCCGGCACGACCTGGGAGGCTGCGCAGTGAGCGGTTCCTGGATGAAGCGGCCTTTGGCGCCGGTGAAATTTCTGGTGCGGGCGGGATAAGCGGTGGCTGCGACGAAAAAAGACAGCCCATGACGGGCCGCAACTGATCGCGCCCGCGTATTGGGCCGAGGCTTGCAAGCACCTCGTCAAGAAAGACCGCGTGATGAAGCGGCTCATCCCGCAACTGGGCGATGTGGCCCTGCGCCAGCGCGGCGATGCGTTCACCACGCTGGCGCGCAGCATCGTCGGCCAGCAGGTGTCGGTGGCGTCAGCGCAGAAGGTATGGGACCGTTTCGCGGCCCTGCCGCGCACCATGACGCCGGCCAGCGTGCTCAAGCTCAAGGTGGACGACATGCGCGGCGCAGGCCTGTCCGCGCGCAAGGTGGACTATCTGGTCGATCTGGCGCTGCACTTCGATACCGGCAAGCTGCACGTCAAGGACTGGGATGCGATGGACGACGAGGCCATCACGGAGGAGCTGATCGCCATCCGCGGCATCGGCCGCTGGACGGCGGACATGTTCCTCATCTTCCACCTGGCCCGCCCCAACGTCATGCCGCTGGACGATGCCACCCTGATCCAGGGCATCAGCCAGCACTATTTTTCGGGTGATCCCGTGAGCCGCAGCGATGCCCGCGAAGTGGCAGAGGCCTGGAAGCCCTGGTGCAGCGTGGCGAGTTGGTATATTTGGCGGTCGCTCGCCCCGTTGCCGGTGGACTATTGACGCCCTCGCGGGAGGGCGCGGCAACCGATGCTGCGTCCGTGCCCGTGGTGCTGGCCTGAACAGGGCGAGGAGCCCAAGGAGAATTACGTTGGCGAAAAAAACCTTTCTGGATTTCGAGCAGCCGATTGCCGAGCTCGAAGGAAAAATCGAAGAACTGCGCTACGTGCAGACCGAAAGCGCCGTCGATATTTCGGAAGAGATCGACCAGCTCAGCAAGAAGAGCCACCAGCTCACCAAAGACATCTACAGCGATCTGTCGCCCTGGCAGATCACCAAGATCGCCCGCCATCCCGAGCGTCCCTACACGCTCGACTACGTGCGCGACATCTTCACCGACTTCGTCGAGCTGCACGGCGACCGCCACTTCGCCGATGACCTGTCCATCGTGGGGGGCCTGGCCCGCTTCAACGGGCATGCCTGCATGGTGCTGGGCCACCAGAAGGGCCGCGACACCAAGGAGCGCGCCGCGCGCAACTTCGGCATGAGCCGCCCCGAGGGCTACCGCAAGGCCCTGCGCCTCATGAAGACGGCCGAGAAGTTCAAGCTGCCGGTGTTCACCTTCGTGGACACGCCTGGCGCCTATCCCGGCATCGATGCCGAAGAACGCGGCCAGTCCGAGGCCATCGGCCGCAATATCTTCGAGATGGCGCAACTGGAAGTGCCCATCATCACCACCGTGATCGGCGAGGGCGGCTCCGGCGGCGCGCTGGCCATCAGCGTGGCTGACCAGGTGGTGATGCTGCAGTACTCCATCTACTCGGTGATCAGCCCCGAAGGCTGTGCCTCCATCCTCTGGAAGACCAGCGACAAGGCGCAGGACGCGGCCGATGCCATGGGCATCACGGCCCACCGCCTCAAGGCCCTGGGCCTCGTGGACAAGATCGTGAGCGAGCCCGTGGGCGGCGCCCACCGCGACCACAAGCAGATGGCCGCCTTCCTCAAGCGCGCCCTGGGCGATGCCTTCCGCCAACTGGCCGATCTCAAGCCCAAGGAACTGCTGGACCGCCGCTACGAGCGCCTGCAAAGCTACGGCCGATTCACCGACACCAAGGCCGAGACGCGCTGAAGCACAGGGCTCCGGCACCACGCCCCATGCCATGAACCCAGCGGCCCTTCGGGGCCGTTTTGCATGGAAGTCGCCGCCATCACAGCCCTTTGAAACGTCCCTTTGGCATGACGCAATCCTTCGACGCCGCCATGGCGGCCTTCGCACCGGCCCTGCCGCTGGCCGTGGGGCTGAGCGGCGGGGCCGACTCCACCGCGCTGCTGCTGGCCTGCGCAGGGCGGTGGCCCGGCCAGGTGCATGCGTTCCATGTGCACCATGGGCTGCAGGCGGCGGCCGATGGCTTCGAGCGCCACTGCGCGGACCTGTGCCAGCGCCAGGGCGTGCCGCTCCAGGTGGCGCGCGTGAACGCACGTCCCGCGCCGGGCCAAAGCCCGGAAGACACCGCCCGCCGGATGCGGTACGAGGCTTTTGCGGGTCTGGCGCAAGTAACACTAGGGCATACCGCTATAAAAACAATAGCATTGGCCCAGCACGCCGACGACCAGGTCGAAACCCTGCTGCTGGCGCTGTCGCGGGGCGCTGGCGTGCCGGGTCTGGCGTCCATGCCTGCGCACTGGCAGCGCGATGGCCTCGACTGGCATCGGCCCCTGCTGCGGGTGGCTGGCGCCGACGTGCGCGCCTGGCTGGTGGCGCGGGGCCAGGCGTGGGTGGAAGACCCCACCAATGGCGACGAGCACTACACGCGCAACCGGATCCGCCACCGGCTGCTGCCAGCGCTCGATGCCGCTTTTCCCCAGTTCCGCGACACCTTCGCCCGCAGCGCCGAGCATGCCGCGCAGGCCAGCGAACTGCTGCAGGAACTGGCCGAGGCCGATCTGGCCGCCGTGGGCGTGCCGCCGCGGCTGGCGGCCTTGCAGTCGCTGAGCCGGGCTCGGCAGGCCAACGTGCTGCGCCACTGGTTGCGCAGCGTGCACGGCACCACGCCGGCCGCGGCCCAACTGGCCGAACTGCTGGACCAGATCGCCGCATGCACCACGCGGGGGCATCGCATCCGCATCAAGGTCGGCCGCGGCTTCGCCGTGCGCGAAGCCCAGGTGCTCGGTTGGTACAATTCCTAGGTTTTGGTCCCCATCCCTGCACGAAAAACGGCGCGCGCCAGAACAATTTTTCTCCTTTCCCTGCGCCGTCTTGCGTTTCGTCATTCCAGATATCCAATGGCACTGATCGTTCATAAATACGGCGGCACGTCGATGGGCTCCACGGAGCGCATCCGCAACGTCGCCAAGCGCGTGGCCAAATGGGCGCGGGCCGGCCACCAGATGGTGGTGGTGCCCAGCGCCATGAGTGGCGAAACCAACCGCCTGCTCGGGCTGGCCAAGGACCTGGCCCCTTCGCGCGCCACGTCCGCCTACCACCGTGAACTCGACATGCTGGCCTCCACCGGAGAACAGGCGTCTTCCGCGCTGCTGGCGATCGCGCTGCAGTCCGAAGGCATGGAGTCGGTGAGCTACGCCGGCTGGCAGGTGCCGATCCGCACCAACAGCGCCTACACCAAGGCCCGCATCGAATCCATCGACGACCAGCGCGTGCGTGCGGACCTGTCCGCCGGCAAGGTCGTGATCGTGACGGGCTTCCAGGGCATCGACGAGCACGGCCACATCACCACGCTCGGCCGGGGCGGCTCCGATACCTCTGCCGTGGCGGTGGCCGCCGCCATGAAGGCGGCCGAATGCCTGATCTACACCGACGTGGACGGCGTGTACACGACCGATCCGCGCGTGGTGCAGGAGGCGCGCCGCCTGGCCACCGTGAGCTTCGAGGAAATGCTGGAGATGGCCAGCCTGGGCAGCAAGGTGCTCCAGATCCGCTCGGTCGAGTTCGCCGGCAAATACAAGGTGCCCCTGCGCGTGCTGTCCAGCTTCACGCCCTGGGACATCGACATCAACGAAGAAGCCCGCTCCGGCACGCTGATCACTTTTGAGGAAGACGAAAAAATGGAACAAGCCGTTGTATCCGGCATCGCATTCAACCGCGACGAGGCCAAGATCTCCGTGCTCGGCGTGCCCGACAAGCCCGGCATCGCCTACCAGATCCTGGGCGCCGTGGCCGATGCGAACATCGATGTCGACGTGATCATCCAGAACCTGAGCAAGGACGGCAAAACGGACTTCAGCTTCACCGTGAACCGCTCCGACTACGCGCGCACGATTGACTTGCTCAAGGAAAAGGTCGTTCCCGCATTGGGCGCGCAGGAAGTGGTGGGCGACGCCAAGATCTGCAAGGTCAGCATCGTCGGCATCGGCATGCGCAGCCACGTGGGCGTGGCCGCCAAGATGTTCCGCGTGCTGAGCGAAGAGGGCATCAACATCCAGATGATCTCGACCTCCGAAATCAAGACCTCCGTCGTGATCGACGAGAAGTACGTGGAACTGGCAGTGCGCACGCTGCACAAGGCGTTCGAACTGGACCAGTCGCCTGCTTGACGAGGCAAAAACGCCTTCAATCTGAGGCATAATAGCCGGATTGGAAACGTGACCGAGTGGCCGAAGGTGCTCCCCTGCTAAGGGAGTATGGGGTGTAGAGCCTCATCGAGGGTTCGAATCCCTCCGTTTCCGCCAATCCGAAGGGAAAGCTGCAAGCATGGCCTTAAAGCCATCTGCAGCTTTTTTTTCGTCCTCGTTTTCTGACGCTGACAGATCTTCTGCCATCGCAGCGACGAACGCGTGTGCTGGCTCTTGGCCCAGGATTACGCGCAATTTGCCCCTGACTCTCCAGTTCGCGGGCCTCTCACCCTTCTTGATTTTCGCGAAGTTCGCTTGCTCCATGTCGAGCAGCGCTGCTAGCTTTCTTTGGCTTCCAGCTATTGAGGTTGCATCCTCGATTAGCTTATTCAATTCTTCATCGATATACATGTGACTACACTCCGCTGCAATTTGTACAAATGACTACATAGTCAATTTGACAATCTTAACGGAGCCGCCATGTCTAACCCCTCACGCGCACCCCAACCTGGGGAAGCTGCAGATTGCCCGACCCCTGCCACACAACAGCCCGGTGAAAGCTTGGCGGCTCCAGCCGAAGCTGGGCAGGGGAAGGGCATTCATGCATGCCCGTACTGCCTGCGTGCCCATACCGGCCGGCACGCACTCTGCGCTGAGTGCAACGAGTTCGATCTCTGGAACTAGCCATGAGACTCGTCGCCAAGCACGCCCAGGTGGGCTACCAGACGCCCGGTGACTGCCCTGGTTGCCGCAACTGCGCGCACTTCGAAGTGGTGCGCCACGACAGCCCTGTGATCGCCCCCCGCACTGCTTGCACGCTGCACGACCTCGAGGTGACCAGCGGCGGCATCTGCAACAGCCACAAGCTGCAGCGCAAGCCCGGCGAGGCCCAGCTCGCGTTCTTGTCCCGCCAGCGCGATCTGCTTGAGGTGCAGCTGTCCGAGCCTCAACGTTTCGTGCAGGCCTGGCCCCTTCCCCAAGCTGGGGAGCGCCGCGCATGAGGCTCATCAACGGCGGCCAATCGGCCCTCATCCACATGGAGCCAGCGCCTGCGCGTGCCTGGCTCGTTCGGTGCCCTCCGGGCATGTTGGCCGATGGCCACTTAACCAAGCGATTCAGCAACGTGCAAGCATTCGACGGGTACGTGCGCCAGGTGCGCGACATGGGCATGACGGTTCGGTTCGAGACGCCGTTCGCGGCGGTGGTGGAGGCCTCGGCATGACGCGGCGCCAGCCTTCCCCCAGTGCTGTAACACTGGGGGAAACTCCCAAGCAACGCGCGAAGGTCGATTGGCTCACGGCGACTTGGAAGCCGGAGCCCGACGAACACGTCGTCGCCACCGTGCTGGACCTGTTGCGCGGTTGCGGCCTGGCTGTCGAGGCCGAAGGTGGGCGCGGACACTTCGGCTTCGAGTTCGGTGCCCGGCTGTTCATGCGGCTGGACGATGGCTCACGCTCCCAGGTCGCTCTGCTTGACTGGGGCGGCGATCGCATGCGCGGCCGCGCTCGCCTGGACCTCTCCGGCAGCGCCTGCGCCAAGGTCAGCGACTGGCAATCGGTGCAGGACTGGCTCGGCTCTCAATGGGAAACGACCATTACACGGGTGGACTTGGCCGTGGACTGCCTCAACGGCGAGTTCACCGTCGAAGACGCCCGCGACTGGATGCACGCAGGCGAATTCACGGCAGGCGAAGGCCGCCCGCCGAGGCACAGCACGCCAGGCGATTGGCTGTCCGACGAGCCGTTCTACGGCCGCACGTTGGAGATCGGCCGACGCGAGAACGGAAAGATGCTGCGCGCCTATGAAAAGGGCCTCCAGCTCGCGCCAGGTAGTGGCGACAAGTGGACGCGCTTCGAGGTCGAAATCCGCAACAAGGACCGCGACGTGCCGCTCGACGTCCTCACCCGCTGCGACGTGTATTTCGTCGGCGCCTACGAGTGCTTGCAGCGCTTGCTGCCCGTCGCCGGCGAGCGTATCGCCACGCATCAGAAAGAGGGCGATCTGAGCCTGGACACGATGGTCCATCACGCCAGTGTCGGCTACGGAAAGCTCGTGCACGTCATGCGCGGCCACGTCCCTGCAGAGACCCTCTTAGACCTCATTTCCCGGCCAGGCGTCCCACGACGACTGGAAAAGGCCACCCTGGCCGGATTCATCGCGGCGTCGTCGGTCGCACTACAGGAGAAAAGGCCATGAAAGCACACGTGATCGGTATCGAAATCAGCGAAGGCGTCAGCAAGAAAACTGGCAACGCTTATGCCATCGGCAAGCTGTACACCGCCCTCCCCATCGTGGGGAAGGGCGCTCGCGGCCTCATGGGCAGCGAATACCAATGCGAGCCTGCGGTACTTCGCAAGCTCGACGGTCTGGAGCTGCCGTGCATGGCGGAGCTTGAGATGCAGGACGTTATGCGTTACGGCCAGCGTCGTCAGGAGATCGTCTCCGTGGTCCCGCTGCCTCCCCAAGTGACTCCCGGCAAGCCCGCTCAGGCCGCGCCTGGCACCTCTGTCGCTCCGCGCTGAGTGATTGAAGCCTGAAGGGCAGCGTGCTGCTCTTTGGGCTGCAATTCCGCAGCAACCAACCTGGAGAAACTCAATGAACCCGAAGACCCTTGCCGCAAAGCTGGCAGCTATCCCCGCTGTCCTGTTCGCCACTGCTGGTGCGGCCTACGCGGAGCTGCCTGCATCCATCGCTACCGACGTGGGCGCAGCCAAGACCGACATGCTGGCCGCCATCGCCTTGGTGATTGGCGCCATGGTGGCAGTGTGGGGCCTGCTGAAGCTGGCCTCCAAACTCGGCTGGCGCTAAGCCATGGCCACGAACACCGCCACAGCGTCCACGGACACCGTGACGGTGGTCGTGCAGGTCGAGCCGGCGCCGCCGAATGAAGACCGCATGGCGGACTTGCTCGCCTTGTTCGGCCTGGTGATTGGCGCCTGCGTGGTGATCTGGGGCGCCAAGCAGGTTTTGAATCTATTCAGCATTAACCCGGATCACGACTAATGAAAGATAGAAATGCCTTCTTCTCTCGAAATGTTGTTCGCTGGATCGTTGCTGCTTTTGCTTTGGGTGGCGTTTCGGTAGTCGATGCGTCCACATATCCAAATGCTCGGCTTGCAACGCTGCAGGCGGCTTATGGCAATGTCCTTGGCAATACATCCACCATAACCATAGCCTCTGGAACTGGTACGCCTTGGACGACGTCGGCCTATGGCCTGCCAAATGCTACGGGCCGAGTGGGGAATTATGGCCTTGCTCAAAATGGCACGGGCGTGATGATGGGCGGTACTGTCAAAACACCTCTTGGCAATACTGGCAAGGTTGTAGAAGCTGTAGCAAAAGCACCAATCACGCGTGCGGGATTCGCTCGCGCTGTTGGCGGCTTGCTTACAGGTCCAGTCGGAGCAACTGCTTTGATGGTTGCCGTACCTTTGGTTGCAGATTGGTTTGCTGAGGGTAAGGTTAAGCCCAATCCAAATCCTGCGGATTATCCTGGCAAGCCATGGATTATGGAGCAGCCAAACGACGGATTTCAATATAATATACAAAATGAAACTGGATGGTTGAGTAGTTATCAGGCTGCTTGTAGTGCATATCAGCAGATTAGCTCTGCGGCATATTCAAGAATAGGTTTTAAAGTTCTCGGAATCTTTGGCGCTGGTGCGACAAAATCTAGTTGCTGGTTTACTGTATCTGTAAGGCGTCAGGACGGTGTTTTAGATGATTTGTATATAGAACAAGCAATAAGTTCTCGTAGTTCAAATGTAATTGATAACCTGCCGGCTTCTATGGATGATATTGCCCAGTATATGGATAGGCCTGAGGCTCCAATACTAACCCCACGCATCGTAGAGCAGGCCATTACTGCCGCTGGTATTGATCCATTTGGTGCTGCCGGCCCTGACACTGATGTGTCTGGCCCATCTAGCGTGCCTGGTGAGCAAAAACGTGTGTCTACGCAAATTCAGGTTCAGCCAGGCACCACCAATCAAGCGCCTCCCGGCTCGTCCAATACCCAGCCTGCAACGCGCACCGAGACCTCAACGGCTACGCACAACGTGAGCTACACCGATAACAAGGTCACGTACAACACCACCACGGTAAACAACACAACGATCACCAACAACGTGACCGGTGACACGATCACCAACAACGACACAGTCACCGAGACAAATGACGATTCGACGGCTGAGGACAAGCCGGATTTCTGCAAGCAGAACCCTGGTGTCTTGGCCTGCGAAAAACCTGATTTGGACACACCAGACGGCGACATTCCAAAGGCGACCTTCGATGTGACTTACCAAGTGGAAAACAGTTGGGGCAGTGGGTCGTGCCCTGCCTCTGTGTTCGCCAACATCAACGGCCGTTCCGTCATGGTTTACGACTGGCCGCAGACGTGCAGTTATGTCGCAACCTATGTGCGACCCCTGCTGCTTTTGATGTGCGCACTCGGCGCGCTGTTCATCGTGATGCCTGGAAAGGCCGACGCATGAAGATCGGAACATGGCTTCTGTCGATGATGCAGCCGCTCATCGCACGCATCCTGACCTCCATCGGTTTCAGCGTCGTCACGATCACTGGCTTTCAGATCGCCGTCGGCCAGGTCAAGGATCTGGTGAAGGGTGGCATCAACACTTTGCCTGCCGACATGCTGAATTTGTTTCTGTACGCAGGCGGCGGCACCGGCGTTGGGATGATCCTCGGTGCCATCACCACAAAGCTCCTGCTGTGGCAGATCCAGTCCGCAACCCAAATTCTCGGGAAGAACCCAGGATGATCACCGTCATTACTGGCACGCCTGGTGCCGGAAAAACGCTTTACACAATCGAGAAGCTGCTGCTGCCGCTGGTTGGCACGCACATTCCCCAAGAAGGGGCGGACGGTGTCATCACCATGCACCCTCGTACGATTTACACCAACATCAACGGGCTGTTGTTGGATCACGAGCTCATCGACGGTGGAGACAACCAAGGCCTTCGCGATTGGCACACCTGGGCCAAGCCTGGCAGTGTCATCGTCTTCGACGAGGTCCAGCGGCACTGGAAGCCAAGGGCCAACGGCAGCGCGGTGCCGGCCGATATCGAAGCCCTGGAGACCCATCGCCACATGGGGGTTGACTTCATCATCATCACGCAGAATGTCATGCTGGTGGACAAGAACATCCACGCCTTGGGTGGTCGC
Source organism: Acidovorax sp. KPB24-07 (assembly GCF_057543315.1). Classification (NCBI taxonomy): domain Bacteria; kingdom Pseudomonadati; phylum Pseudomonadota; class Betaproteobacteria; order Burkholderiales; family Comamonadaceae; genus Acidovorax; species Acidovorax sp. KPB24-07. Next base: position 18,462 of record NZ_BAAJYS010000023.1, on the reverse strand, counting down.
CATTTACACGTGCGCCGCATTGCCAACATGCCCATGGCCATCGTTTACGAATGGGATCACGTCTCCCGCGGTTTGCTCTACGCAAAGAGCATGACCAAGTCCCCTTGGCGCTACAGCAAAAAGGTGTTCAAGCTGTACAAGAGCGCAGATCTGCATACGAAGCAACCGCGGCGCATCCCCGGCCTGGTGTGGTTCATTCTGGCTGGCATCGTTGGTGTTGGCGTGATGGCTCCAACGACCTATGCCAGACTGGCAGATCGCGTCGCTGGAGGCCAAGCCAAACCTGCCCAGGTCGCTCAGGCACCGCAGCCAGGCGCAAAGGCCCCTGGCGCCCCGCCTGCGGCCCTTGCGGCGTCTAGCCCTGTCGACACCCTCAGTCCCGTTGCTGTCGCTGCTCCTGCCTCTCCTGCGGCTTCTGTCCCTGTGTTTGCCGGCTGCATGGCTACTGCTACAGCCTGCCGGTGCTACGACACTACCGGCAAGTCGCTTGACCGTGAGCCCGAGGCCTGCAAAGCCATCACCAAACCGCCAGCGGTGGTGCTTACTGGTGGCACCATTCCAGACAATGAGGTGCTTGCTGTTTCTCCTCCCCCAAAGTTTGTCCCTCCGGCGGAGTCTGGCCACGGCCTCCTTGATCTGCGCCGAGCGTTGCGTGAACAGTATCCAGACAGTCACCCTAGGCCTGTGAACTTCTGATGTTTCACATGTCTTAAAACTTCATAATAGAGCCATGAGCAGACCACCATTGACTGTTGAAGACTGGGAGGCCTATCACAGCAGGAAGGCCCTTCGCTGTCGTCGTCTTCGCGCTTGTCATGAGCTGGCTTACAAACGTGCTTTTGTGCAGTGGTTGCGTTCAAAGCTTGGGCTAAAGCCTTCGAAGCGGCTATTCACCGTTGCCTAGACAGCATCCTTGGTCTGTCAATGTCTGACCTTCTAGAATCTCGGTAGGGAGGCTGTATGGGCATTGAGGACAGAGACTATTACCGCCAAGACTACGCGCGTAAAAATGGCATGCGTTATAACGAAAGAAACGCTACCTATTCGGCATCCGAAAAGGCAACGCATAGAGATTTTGTATTGCCTGAGCAAAAACCGTTTGAATGGCATTGGTCATTGGTTTTGGTCATCTGTTTGCTCATGGCTGTAGTCGCGGCCGCCATCGTGCACTACTTCCCCCGCGCTCCTTTCTGAGAGACAAACGGGGTCCCGGTTGCAGACCTTGTGTCTGCTTTCCGGGGTCGGGGTATGGGGTGACAAACCCCATGTAGGACCTCACCTCACCCTGTGCCTTATGTCATCGCCAGGGCGCTAACTGTCCCCCGCGCAAGGGATCGTTAGTCACGCAGTGATTGAGACGGCGCGCTAGGCGCTGCCCCATCGAATGATCGGCCCCGAGCATGTGTGCAACACCCCCTGCGCGCAGTGATACACCCCGAGCACATGTGCCTCGCTCCTCACGCGCAACGCGCGCCAGAGCGGCCGAGGTGGGCAAGCGCAGCGCCGCACGCCGACAGCCGCGGCGGCTTGCCTTGAGCATGAGTGCATGGCCCCATGAGCGCAATGTGGATCCCCGAGCACAGGTGTGATGCCCCGCACGCGCAGTGCTGATCCCCGAGACGGAGACAGAGCCTGGCGAGTTGGCTCAACCGAAGGCCAGAGCCCGGTCCACGAAGTGGATGCGCCCTGCATATTCCACTGACCTAGCCCTTAAGTCCTAGCGCGATACTTTGGACCTTCACGCGATTGACCGGGCCATACATTTCCGTCCCAGAAAGGGACATCGATGCTCATCGGATATGCAAGGGTCAGCACCCAAGATCAGGACACAGCACTGCAGCTGGATGCACTGGTCAAGGCTGGCTGTGAGAGGATTTATCAAGAGAAGGCCAGCGGTGCTACTAGGCGTGGCCGGCAGGAGTTGGCGCGGTGTCTCTCCAACCTGGGGAAGGGCGATGTACTTGTCGTCTACAAGATCGACCGAATAGCTCGCAGCTTGTTCGATTTGCTGGATATGCTCCGTCATCTCGATCGCGTCGGTGCCACCATCAAGAGCGTGACCGAGCCGCTGGACACGACCAACAGCATGGGCGTGTTTGTCGTTCAAATCCTGGGCGCGGTTGCCCAGCTCGAGCGGTCGATGATCAGGGAGAGATCTATTGCGGGTCAGATCGCGGCTAGGGAGAGGGGCCGGATTCCCGGAAGAGTGCGGGCGCTGAGTCCCGAAGATGAAGTCAGGCTGGTTGCTGAGTACCGAGCCGGAGGGATAACGCAGGCTGGGCTTTCAACAAAATACGGTGTGTCGACCTCGGTTGTGAAGCGCGCACTGCAGCGTGTACGCAACGTTTCGTAGGGCCACAAACATCCGTTTCCGCCAGATGCAAAAGCCCCAAGTGATTGATTCACTTGGGGCTTTTCTCTTTGGTGCGTTGGGCCGCACATCGGCGACCTGAATTGAACCTGGATCGAGTGTTTGGTGTGAGTTGGCGACACCCCAAGCGATAGGTTCCCGGCGGCAAGGTTGGACGCTTTGGCAGCATTCGGAATCCATTTCGCATAGTCGCGCCACATGACCTGGACACTGTGCCCGTGCTGATTCCTCCCTGTATCCATGACCCCTCTATATGATCGTTAGTGACGCATCCGGTTAAGAAAATCGGGGGGTCACCACTCGCGAAAGCGCTCTATCTAAAAGGGAGAAACCAATGGCTACTGACGGTTGCTGGGTGCAGTTCTACGACGGAGAAAAAATGAGCGGCGGAACGAAGCGTTTCGACGGTCCGCTAGAGGTGTCAGATCTGAACGATTACATATTCTCGACGGGCGAAAAGGGGGGCGACGAAACCGATTCCCTTGTACTAGGCTCGAGAGCGTGGATTCAGGTATTCAAAGATGATGATTACGGCGGCAAGACGGCCTATTTCTATCCCAACCAGACGATTGAAGACTTGGACGCGTACGGAATGGGCGGCACTATCGACAGCTTCAAGCTCTACGATTACCAACCGGCGTCCTTTCCTGCACCGACAACGGTGACCTGGGCCGTTGAGGACAACGACGGTGTGGTCTCAGCCTCTACCATCAACAACTTCTTCCGCACGGCTCTCGGCTCGGCGTTGATGCTGGTCCCCGTCGTGGGCGCTGCGCTCAAGACCATGGTGTACGGTCTTTGGCCCGATCCCCGAACCAATAAAGAGCAGGCTTGGGCCAGCTTTCAAAACTACATCAGTCAGGTGGTCGGCACGGTGTATGACCAGCTTATCGATAAAGACCTCACCATTAAGCTGCAAGGCCTCTACAACGTGATGCGCAACTATGTGGAGTCGACAGAATCGGAGCGTGCAGGAAATTTCACAGCGCTGATTAACACGCTGGATTTCCTGGAGCCGAGTTTTCTTGACGTGGAGGATCCTCAGAAAACCCTCAAGTTCTCTTTGCCCTTCGGCTCGATCATGTTGCTCACCATGCGGGAGGAAATCCTGTTCCATGAGGAAATATTTGGTGACCCGCTTAGCCCTGATGAACGCGCTAAACGAGTACGCCGGTTGCAGGAGAAGATTGATGCATACCAAGCGGCCATCGCCGCAGCACGTGCTGAGCTGCTGGCGCTGCGGGCAACCATGATCAAGCTGCAGGACAATAGCTCGATCACCGTCGATAAGTGGACGCCGTACGACACTTACAGTGGATGGCGAGGTGTAGAGGAATACAGCGGTGGAGCCAAGAGGCGTGCCGAGTACGCGGCAGCCAAGCACACTGAGGTGGTGACAAACAAATTGGCTTGGCAGATCGATCAGAACACCGCTCAGACTCAGCTCTGGAGTTGGGCTAATCCCGACAATGTCACACCCATTCGAGCGCCTGAAGTGGTTTATCTGGATGGGCCATACGGCGATTTTCAGGAAAGTGCGAGGTTCAGCGCGGTAGCGGATGATGGCAAGCAGATCACTCAGGTGCGAGTGCGCGCGGGTGACCTGATCGATTCGTTGGAGGTGTTTATAGACGGCACCTCCACCGGTGTGCAGGGCCGCACTGGTGATACGAATGCCGCCCCGTTCGAGGTCACACTGGCCGCTGGCCAGAGCATCATTAACTCAAAAGGTCGCTCTTCCACTTTGATCAACGCGTTGGGCTTCACGGCTGATAACGGGCAGAGCTTTCTCGCCGGAAGCCCTGGGAATAGTGGGTTCGACTCCCATCCGCCTGAAGGAACGGCCGACGGCCGGCTGGTTGGACTGTCGGGGTACAGCTTGAACGGCACCACTGCGGGGTGCAATTTGAAGGTGCTAACTTACCACTGGTACTGCACTTTGCCATTGCCGGAAAAGCCCGTTCTGCTGAACTGACGCGGTTTTTTCGTTCCGGTGGGAGGGCGACGTCGTCGCCCATTGCGCAACGCTCAGCCCATAAGGCCGTTCGGCTCGCGCGCTCACGGAATGGATTCGAAAGAGTGGTACTACAGCGGCTTTGGGTACAGTTCAGGAGCTGGGTAAATACTGCGCGTCGAGCGCATGCGCAGCCAGAACTGACCTGAGTCAAGTGATTTGCCGCGATTGCGTGTCGTCCGACATCCACTCGGTGTTCGGGACGGCGAGGCGTGGGGGACGGGCTCTTTACAACGGAATGGCAGCGGGCATTTCGCCTGCGAAGCGACCACCTCAAAGGAGCCCACCATGAACGCATCCCATACGCCCCTGGCTGAAACAAGACCTGCCGGCTCTGACTTGGCCGAGCAGGCCCGTCCCGGTCACGGCATTCCTTCGCAGGACCCGGCCGTGGCCGCCCAATATGCGCTGTCGCCTGAAGAGGCCGAGCGCGAATCGAAATCTTCGCTGATGGGCGGCGGTGTCATGGCTGGTACGGCTGCAGGCGCGGCCGTTGGTGCAGCGGTGGCAGGGCCTGTCGGCGTGTTCGTGGGCGGCACTGTCGGTGCTGTGGCGGGCGCGTTGGGCGGGGCTGCTGCGGGAAGTCTGGTCGAGCCCGATGCCCCGTCAGCCGATGAGCAACCGACGCATGACGCGGGCAAGACCCCCAATACCGTTTTGCCGCGCTGACTCGGCGCGCATCTGAACCCCATGGGCAACCACCATCAATCGGTGGCCTGTCCACTGGTAATGGGCGGCTCTGTAGGCGCGCAGAGCGTGTTGGCGTCGTTGTGCTCAGTCGCTCCGGGGGGCGGTTTCCTGTTCCAACTCCTCCAGAACCTGGATCGCTCCGCGGATGCGCATCAGGGTATGGCTGAGTTCAGATTGCCGTGCTTCCAATTGCCGGAGTTGCTGTTCGCCCGCAGAAAGCTCGCTCTTCAGCTGTGCAAGCCGTGCTGTCAGTTGTTCGCGCATCGAAATGGAGTGGAGAGTGGTTGAAGCCTTGCATTGTGGAGCTGCTTTCTCCAACCACAAAAAAAAGACAGGGTGAGTGCACCCGACGCGCGCGCGCTGAGCACAAACGCCTTCACCGCGAGTGGACACGGCGTTGGCCTGAGACCCCGTCACCTGGCCAGGCGGAACGATGATAGTTCGAGGGGCCCGATACACCCTGTGAGATGCGGTAAGTGAGGCCAGCGCATGTCAACTCCACCGATTGACCGCTGGCTTTCCAAAAGTTTTCAGCGACCGAAAATTCATCAGGTGGCAGATGTCAGGTATAGCGAGGCCGCGTCCGTTGCCAAGGCATTGAGCATCCCATCCGCGCCAATGCGAAAGTGCGTGCCGGTGGTGTTTGCAATCGCGGCATAGGCGGCAAAACAATGGGCCGGAAGTGTCATCATGCCGATCGCATCGCCCGACAGAATTTCGAACGCAGGCGCGCCACTGCTGCATCCAGGGTGAATCCGATCATCAGCATGGTGCCGTGCACACCAACTTTTCCCCCGGTGATCTCGATGCAGCCGGCCGCGTTCTGTACCGTGTAGCCGTTGGCCGAGTAAGCGGCTTGGCCGGACAAGGCCACGATTCGGATGCCACGGGCTTTGACCACGTTGTACTCCGCCCAGTCGGTGGAGAGGTTCAAGGGAGTGAACTGTTGCATGAGGCCGCGATGTTTCGCGCTCCTTGCCGGATAGTTGTCCATGGTATGGAGTGGGGTTGCTGCAATGGCTGGAGCCTCTTGGCCCGGCTTCATTCAGTGGAATAAAAAAAGAGGTTCAACGCGCCTGCGTTTTGCTCGGATGGTGGGCCAGCAGTTCACCTTTCATGGCTTGGCGGAATGAACCCATGTTTCGATTGGCTGCCGACTTCATTCGTCCTCCGAAGAATGGTCAATGGGCATCGCTGTTTCCTTGGGTCTCTCTGGTGAACAAACAAATGCACTTGAAACGCCTTCTGTGCATTCAAGGTTGCGCTTTCACCACGAAACAGTGCGTAGGAGAAACCTGAGTCGAAAGTCAGGCATGCATGGCTTTGTGAAACCATCTGCTTCTTTTGTGACAATTCGATAAATCTGGAGCGCTCTGCTCATTCCTGGCGGCAAATCAGCGCAGTTGACAAAAGTCGTGTCGACGGTGCATTGATTTGCGAGGCTATGAAGCCAGGATTAGCATATTTCTCAAATTCCGACAGGCGAAACGATAGACTTGCTTTTTTTATGCATGAGCGCGTTATGATTCATCCCGTCGGCACCTCCAGCCGACACCTCCCTTTCTTGCTCTTTAGCAAGTTTTGCCCGCCTCGTGCGGGCATTCTTTTTTGTGCTGTCAGCGGAGAGTAAGGGTCGTGCTCAAAATGGATTCCACCGGACGGGGCATCGCCTCCCCTAAGGAATTCGGGCTGTGACCAGGCCGCAATGCCTGCCCGACTTTGCCCGCCCCTGTGCGGGCATTTCTTTTGGCGCAGTAGGTTTCCTCGGCATGGCGCCAGGAAGCCACCGGTCAATCGTCGGCCGACGCGCTCCAGCGGCTGCCCCAATCACGCGCCTGATCGATGCTGCGGCGATCCCGCTTGGTCGGCCGGCCTTCGTGCAGGCTGGCGGCGGGTTCGGGCGCCAGGCGGCGCTGCTCCGCGGCGTTTTCACGGGCGGCGATGCTTTCCACCGTTTCTTCATAAAGCAGTTGTGCCACGGGCGCGGGGCCACGCATACCGCTCAGTGCGCGCACCCGCACGGTCCGATGCGTGGGGCCCTGGCGCAGGTCGACGGTATCGCCGGCCCGCAGTTCTCGGGCTGCCTTGGCCGCCTGGCCATTGACGGTCACGCGGCCTTTGCCGATCTCTTCCACGGCCAGCGAGCGGGTTTTATAGAAGCGGGCACACCACAGCCATTTGTCCAGGCGCATTGATTCGGGAGCGTTCATGCGGCCATTTTCTTCCGATCGGCGGGCGGCGGATTGTCGGCCGATGCCAACGGAAGGCGCACCACCGCATCCAGCCCGACAACCCGTGCGCCGTCCATCCGGTTGGACAGTTCGATCTGTCCGTCCAGCGCCTGCACGATCTCCTGGCAGATGGCCAGTCCCAGGCCGGAGCCGGTGCGCACGTCGCCGGCCGAGAACGGCTGGAACAGGCGCTGCGCCAACTCGGCATCGATGCCCGGGCCGCTGTCGGCCACGGTCAGCGCCACGTGGCGCCCGTCCGTGCGCAGTTCGACCGACAACATGCCGGACACCGGTGTATGTCGGATCGCGTTGTGCAGCAGATTGCGGGTGAGTTCGCGCAGCATCCATTCGTGCGCCTGCACGGGGGCGGGGTCGGTGTGGATGCCGAAGTCCAGGTCGCGCTGGGCGATGAGGGGCGACAGTTCCAGGGCGATCGCCCGCAGTTCGTCATCCAGCCGGGTGACGGGTGGGGCGCTTTGCTGGCGCAGTTGCTCGACCTTGGCCAGCGCGAGCATCTGGTTGGCCAACTGGGTGGCGCGCTCGACGGTGTCGCTGATCTCATGCAGCGCCTGCTCCGGGGGCGCGTCGCCACGCAGCGCGGACTGCACCTGGGTCTTGAGCACGGCCAGCGGCGTGCGCAACTGGTGCGAGGCATCGCGCACGAAGCGTTTCTGGTGCGCCAGCAGGTACGACAACCGCAGCATGACGTGGTTGGTGGCGTCGATGAGCGGCTGCAGTTCGCGCGGCGCGGATGGCGCGGAGATGGGGCGCAGGTCGTCCTCGGGCCGATTCTGCAGTCGCGCGCTGAGCTGCCGCACAGGGCGCGTGGCCTGTTGCACCACCAGCACCACGATGACGCCGATGGCCACCACCAGCAGTGCCTGCCGCGCCAGCGTGGTCCACAGGATCTGCAGGGCCAGGGTCTGGCGCAACTCCAGCGTTTCCGCCACCTGGATCACGGCCATGCCGCGGCCCTGGGGCGTGGCGACGGGCTGCAGCAGCACGGCCACGCGCACGGGGCGGCCGCGGAACTGGTCGTCGTAGAAGTCCACCAGCGCGGCATAGGGCGGGCGGGCAGGAATGCTGCCGTGCCAGAACGGCAACTCGGCAAACCCCGATACGAGTCCGCCGTGCAGGTTGGACACACGGTAGAACATGCGACTCTGGTTGTCTGCCTCGAAAGCCTCCAGCGCAGAGTACGGAACGATGGCACGCAGCTGGGCCGCGTCGTCGTAGCCGGTCACGTCGATCTGCTCGCTGATGCTCTTGGCCGAGGCGAGCAGCGTGCGGTCATAGGCGGTGTGCAGCGAGGCCAGTGTCTGCCGGTACAGGCTGTGGGTGTTGTAGGCGATGAACAGCGAGGCGGGCACCAGGATGCCCACCAGCAGTTGCCGGCGCAGCGATCGCGTGCGGGGGCGCGCGTCGGCGCGCTTCATGCATCGGCCTTGAGCAGGTAGCCCAGCCCCCGCAGGGTCATGAGCGTGAGGCCGGTGCCCACCAGCTTCTTGCGCAGGCGGTAGACGACGACCTCGATGGCCTCGTACTGCACGTCGAGCTGTCCGGGAAAGACCAGTTCGTACAGGCGCTCCTTGGTCACCGCATGGCCGGGCTGGGCGAGCAGGGCGTGCATGAGGGCCAGTTCGCGCGGGGTGAACTCCATGACCTCGTTGCCCAGGTAGATGGCGCCGCTATCTTTTTCATAGCGCACTGCTGCGATGTTGATTGTGCTGGAGGCCGATTTGGCTTCAGGTGCCTCGCCGGTCCGGCGCACCAGCGCGCGCAGCCGCGCCTCCAGTTCGTCCAGGTCGAAGGGCTTGGGCAGGTAGTCGTCGGCGCCGGCGTTCAGGCCCAGCACGCGGTCTCCCACGGTGCCGCGTGCGGTGAGCAGCAGCACCGGGGTGCGCAGCCCCTTGGCACGCGCCTGCTGCAGCACCTGCAGGCCGTCGAGGCCGGGCAGGGTGAGGTCCAGCACGACGGCATCCGGGGCACGCGCGGTCCATTGCGCGAGGGCGGCGCGGCCGTCGCCGAGGGCCGTGACCTCCATGCCGCGGCGGGTCAGGGAGCGTTGCAGCGTGGCCTGCATGGCCGGGTCGTCTTCCACGAGAAGCAGTTGCATGCGCGGCACCTTAGCACCGCTCGCAGCGGCGTCGAAGATGGGTGTTTACCCTGAGCGCGCGGACAGCCGTTTGACAGGAACGGCGCGCATCATCAGCCCGTTCGTACAACTATGAATCCAGGAGACAACGATGCGCCGTGACACCTTCCTCAAATCCCTGGCGGCCCTGGCCGCGGCCGGCGCGCTGCCGCTGTCGGCCCGCGCTGCCACCGCCGTCAAGATGATGCTGCCGGCCAACCCCGGCGGCGGCTGGGACACCACGGGCCGTGCCCTGGGCCGCGCGCTGCAGGACGCCGGCGTGGCCTCGTCCGTCACCTACGACAACAAGGGCGGCGCGGCCGGCGCCATCGGCCTGGCGCAGTTCGTCAACTCCAGCAAGGGCGATCCGAACGCGCTGATGGTGATGGGCTCGGTGATGGTGGGCGGGATCATCACGGGCAAGCCGCCCGTGAACCTGTCGCAGGCCACGCCGATCGCTCGGCTGACCAGCGAATACAACGTGTTCGTGCTGCCGGCCAGCTCGCCCTTCAAGACCATGGGTGACGTGATCGCCCAGCTCAAGAAGGACCCTGGCAGCGTGAAGTGGGGCGGCGGCTCGCGCGGCTCCACCGAACACATCGCCGCGGCGATGATCGCCCGCGAAGCCGGTGTGGACCCGGCCAAGATCAACTACGTGGCGTTCCGCGGAGGCGGCGAGGCGATCGCGGCCATCCTGGGCGGCAACGTGACCATCGGCGGTGGCGGCTACAGCGAGATGGCCGAGTACATCAACACCAAGAAGATGGTGCCGGTGGCGGTGACCTCGGGCCAGCGCCTGAAGGGCTCTTCGGTGCCCACGCTCAAGGAGCAGGGCATCAACGTGGAGATCGGCAACTGGCGCGGCGTGTACGCCGCCCCGGGCATCTCGGCCGAGCAGCGCAAGGGCCTGGTGGACATGGTGGCCAAGGCGCTCAAGAGCAAGAGCTGGGCCGAGTCGCTGGAGAAGAACGACTGGACGCCCGCATGGCTGGCCGGCGATGAGTTCGGCGCGTTCGTCGATGCCGAGTTCGCCAGCCTGCGCGCCACGATGGTCAAGGCCGGCATGGTCTGACCCCCGGTGTTGCCCACGCGGTGCGGCGCCCGGCCCGGGTGGCGCACCGCCGTGACCTGCGCGGCCGCCGAACCCCAGCGCTGAAATAAATGCACCCCGTGCCGGTGGCCCCGGGGGATGACGAGGACACAAGCATGTCGGAGCCTATCGCTTCTTCCCCCCCTTCCCTGGCCGAGCCCGAACCCGGGCCCAGCACGGTGCCCGGCACGCGCATGCAGGCGGCCGTGGGCGCCGCCGTGGTGCTGATCGCGGGCGGCCTGGCCTTCGGCGCCGTGAGCATTCCCTCGAACGCGGGCTACGGCGGCGTGGGTCCGAGCTTCCTGCCCTGGCTGGTGGCCGGCGTGCTGGCCTTGTGCGGCGGGGTGCTGCTGTGGGAGGCACTGTCGGGCGGCTTTCGCTCCATGGACGAGCCTGGCGGCGCCGCGCGCGCCAACAAGGTGGCGTTCGTCTGGGTGTCGGCCGGATTGCTGCTGAATGCGGCGCTGATCGCCACGGTGGGCTTCATCCTGAGCTGCACGCTGTGCTACGTGCTGGCGGTGCAGGGGCTTCGCCGGGCGGCCGGTCAGCCGTCGGCCGGTGCGGCGCGCACCTGGGCGATGGATGTGCTGACCGGCGCGCTGATCTCGGCGCCGGTCTATTGGGCTTTCACGCAATTCCTGGCGATCAACCTGCCGGGCCTCACGCAAACAGGGTGGCTGTGATGGAAATCTTCGACGCATTGCTGGCGGGCTTCGCCACCGCGGCCACTCCGGCCAATCTCCTGTGGGCCCTGGTGGGCTGCGCGCTGGGCACCGCCGTGGGTGTGCTGCCCGGCATCGGCCCCGCCGTCGCGGTGGCCATGCTGCTGCCCATCACGGCCAAGGTCGAGGTCACGGCCTCGATGATCTTCTTCGCCGGCATCTACTACGGCGCGATGTATGGCGGATCGACCACCTCCATCCTGCTGAACACGCCCGGGGAGACGGCGAGCATGGTCACGGCCATGGAGGGCAACAAGATGGCCAAGAGCGGGCGCGCGGGTGCGGCGCTGGCCACGGCGGCCATCGGCTCGTTCGTCGCCGGCACCATCGCCACCGTGGTGGTGACGCTGTTCGCGCCCTACGTGGCCGACTTCGCCGTTCGCCTGGGGCCGCCGGAATATTTCATGCTGATGGTGCTGGCCTTCACCACCGTGAGCGCGGTGCTGGGCAAGAGCACGGTGCGCGGCCTCACGGCGCTGTTCGTGGGCCTGGCCGCCGGCCTGGTCGGCATGGACCAGATCTCCGGCGCGGCGCGCTACACGGCCGGCCAGCCCGAACTGCTGGACGGCATCGACATCGTGCTGGTGGCCGTGGGCCTGTTCGCCGTGGCCGAGGTGCTGTATGCCGCCATGTACGAAGGCCGGGTGGTGGACACGCAAAACCGCATGGGGCGCGTGCACATGACGGCGCGCGACTGGAAGCGCTCCATTCCCGCCTGGCTGCGCGGCACGCTGATCGGCACGCCGTTCGGCTGCATTCCCGCCGGCGGCACGGAGATCCCGACCTTCCTGAGCTACGCCACCGAGAAGAAGCTGGCCAAGGGCGATGACAAGGCCGAGTTCGGCAAGGAAGGCGCCATCGAAGGCGTGGCGGGCCCCGAGGCCGCCAACAACGCCACGGTGACGGCGGCGATGATCCCGCTGCTCACGCTGGGCATCCCGACCTCCAACACGACGGCCGTGCTGCTGGGCGCGTTCCAGAACTACGGCATCAACCCCGGCCCGCAGCTGTTCACCACGTCGGCCACGCTGGTGTGGGCGCTGATCGCCTCGCTGTACATCGGCAACGTGATGCTGCTGGTGCTGAACCTGCCCATGGTGGGCCTGTGGGTCAAGCTGCTCAAGATTCCGAAGCCCCAGTTGTATGCGGGCATCCTGATCTTCGCCACGGTGGGGGCCTACGGCATGCGCCAGAGCGCGTTCGACCTGTTCCTGCTGTATGGCATCGGCGTGCTGGGCGTGCTGATGCGCCGGTTCGATTTCCCCACCGCACCGGTCGTCGTGGGCATGATCCTCGGGCCCCTGGCCGAAGCGCAGATGCGCAATGCGATTTCGATCGGCGAGGGCAGCTGGTCGATCTTCGTCACGCGGCCCATGTCGCTCACGCTGATGGTCATCGTGGTGGCGGTGCTGGTCGTGCCCCGCCTGATGCGCGGGTGGGCCGCGCGGCGCCTTGCCCTGGCTACCGCTTGATCGGTGCGCGTGCCGTCGTCAGCGGGGAGGCCAGGGCGGCTTCTCCGCTGGCGGTTTTTCCGGGGGAATTGGTCGCCGGGCTGGCGGCCCTGCGGCCCAGCCAGAGGTAGAGCCCGCTGCCCAGCACGATGATGGTGGCGATGTCCAGCAGCGCCCAGAGGATCTTCATCGGCATGCCGCCGTAGTCGCCGAAGTGCAGCGGCTGCGACACCAGCAGGGCCACGAGGTACCAGGGCAGTTTGGGCGCGGCGGTCACCTCCGCCGTCTTGGCATCCACCAGCACCGGCTGCAGCAGCCGCGACGTGAGCGGCTCGTTGCCGCGCAGGAAGAACGTGTGGTGGTGCGGGCTGGAAAACGACGTGCCCGGAAACGCGATGAACGACAGCTTGGTGCCCGGTGCGCGGGCCAGGGCCGCGTCCAGCGATTTCTGCACCGAGGCGCGCTCGGCCACGGGCGTGATCGGCTGGCCGTTGTAGGGGGCCAGCAGCGCGCTCAGTTCGTCGTACTGCCAGTATTTGACGAGCAGATCGGCCCAAGTGTTGATCATGCCGGTGCCGCCCACCACGAAGGCCCACACCAGCGTGACGATGCCCAGCAGGTTGTGCAGGTCGAGCCACTTCACGCGCGTCGAGCGTTCGCGCCGCACCTCGCCGAAGCGCAGCTTGCGCATGAAGGGTGCATACAGCACCACGCCCGTGACGATGGCCACCAGCAGCAGCAAACCCATGAAGCCCAGGAACAGCTTGCCCGCCAGGCCCGCGAACAGGTCCACGTGCAGCTTGAACATCACGTACATGAACCCCTCGTCGAAGCGCGGCTGCGCCAGCAGGGCGCCAGTGCGCGCATCCACCGCCACCGAGCGGAAATCCTCGGTGGGGGCGGGCGTGGGCGTGAGGGTGGCGAACCACAGGTCGGTGCTGTCCTCGGGCTGTGAGGCGAACTGCACCACCCGGTCCGGGTGCTGTGCACGTGCCACGTCCAGCACGCGGTCCAGGCTGACGTGCGGCGTGCCGGCGGGCATGGGCGGGGCTTCCACCTCGGTGCCCAGCAGGTGCCCGATCTCGTGGTGGAAGATCAGCGGCAGGCCTGTGAGGCACAGCAGCAGCATGAACACGGTGCAGACCAGGCTGCTCCACTTGTGCAGCCAGGTCCAGGTCTTGAGGGAGCGTGCAGTCAGCATGGTCGGGGCAATGGATGGGAGCGTCGCGGCGCGATCAGAAATCCACGCTGGCGCTCAGCGTGAACGTGCGGGGCGCCGCCACCACGAGGTAGCCGGAGCCCGGGTAGCCACCGGCGGAGGCCCAGTAGTTGCGGTCGGTGGCGTTGTCCACGCGGGCGCGCAGGGTGACCAGGCGGCCGCTCCACTCGGTGGCGTAGCGCACGCCCAGATCCAGGCGCGTCCAGGCGGGCACGCGCAGGGTGTTGGCGTCGTTGGCATAGGTGGCGCCGGTGCGCACCACGCGCGCGTCCAGGGCCAGGCCCTGCGCGCCCGGCACGTCCCATTCCGCGCCCAGGTTCGCCTGCAGGCGCGGCACGCCGATCACGCGGTTGCCATTGAGCGCGGCATTGCCGGTCTCGCGCTGCTTGGCATCCAGCCACGTCATGCCGCCGAGCACGCGCAGGCCGCGCGTGGCCTCGCCATACACGTTGAGCTCCACGCCCTGGTGGCGGTCCTTGCCGGACGATGCGAACACGTTGGCCGCGTTGACGATGGCGCGCGGCTTGGTCGTGCTGAACAGCGCCAGCGAGCCGCCGATCCGGCCAGCGTCGTACTTGAGGCCGATCTCCTTTTGCTTGGCGACGTAGGGCGACAGCTGCTCGCCGCGGTTGACCACCGGCGTGCCGTTGGCCGTGGCGGGCGCGGTTTCGCCCTTGCTCAGGCTCTCGACATAGTTGGCGTACAGCGACAGCTGCTTGCTGGCCTTGAACACGGCGCTCGCCAGGGGGCTGGTGCGGCTTTGCTCGTAGCGGTTGGTCAGGGCGGAGGTGCCGTAGGCATAGTCGGCCACGTCGAGCTTCTGGTGGCGCAGGCCCAGCGTGACGAGAACGGTGTCCTGCACGAAGGACATCGTGTCGCCCACCGCGAAGCTGGTCATGCGGGTGCGGCCGGTCAGGTTGGGGCTGGCGAGCGTGCCGCCATAGCCCGCATTCGCGCTGAAGGCGGGCTGTGCGTAGGGCGTGTAGGCATAGAGGCTGCCCGGGCGGGTGTTCAAAAAGTCGAATGCGTAGGCGTTGTCTTTCTCGGCATCGAAGTACGAGGCCGAGGCCACCCACTCATGGCCCACGCTGCCCGTGCGGGCCTTGCCGCGCACGCCCAGCTCGCCCGTGTTCACCCGGTCCTTGCGGGTGTTGTCGAAGCGGTAGGTGCTGCCTTCGCCGGTGGTCGAGTTGCTCACGCTGAGGTTGGCCAGCGAGTTGGACTCTTCGCTGCGGCGCAGGCCCCAGGCGCCCCACGCGGTCACATCGGGGCTGATGTCCACTTCGCCGCGGAAGGTGCCGAACAGGTCGCGCTCGTTGGAGTACGTCCAGGGCTGCGAGAAGTTGGCCGAGGCGTCCGGCGCGGCGGGAATGAAGTTGGCGTTCGCGCCGTTGAGGGTGACGTTGGTGCGCGTTCCTTTGAGCTTGTTGTCCTGCCAGCCGATGTCGCCCGACAGGCGCACGTCGCGGCTGCGCCAGTCCAGGCCCACGGAGACCAGGCCCAGCTGGCTCTTTTCATGGTCCACGGCGGTGTCGCCGTCGCGGTAGGCGGCATTCAGGCGGATGCCGGTGCTGTTGTCGGGGCCGAAGCGGCGCGCGATGTCGGTGGACACCTGGCCATACCCGCCCGAGCCCGTGCCCACGGTCACGCGCGACAGCGGCTCGTTGGGCGCGCGCTTGGGCAGCAGGTTGATCGCGCCGCCGATGCCGCCGCCGTTGGGTGCCGCGCCGTTCAGGAACGCCGAGGCGCCGCGCAGCAGCTCCACGCGCTCGAAGAGCTCGGTTGCGATGTACTGGCGCGGCAGCAGGCTGTACAGGCCGTTGTAGGCCACGTCGTCCGAGTCCAGCAGAAAGCCGCGGATGAAATACGTTTCCTGGAAGTTGCCGAAGCCGCGCGCCAGCCGCACGCCGGCATCGTTTTGCAGCACCTCGCCCACGCTGCGCGCCTGCCGGTCCTGGATCAGTTCGTTGGTGTAGCTGGTGATGCTGAAAGGCGTCTCCATCGCATCGCGCGTGCCCAGGATGCCGGCCCTCCCACCGCGGGCGACCTGGCCGCCGGGGTAGGCGGGCGACAGGCCCTGCGCCGATGCGTCCGCGCTGGCGCCCACCGTCACCGTGGGCAGGGTGGGGGCATCCGCCGAGGTGGCCGTGGCCTGGGCATTGGCCTGGAGCCCGAACGTGGCGAGGGCCAGTGCGACGGCCAGGGCGATGGGGGTGTGCTGGTTCATGGGCATGGGAGGGGCAAGGTCAGGAATGGCGTGAATGAATGAAAGGGGCGGCGCGGCGTGGACAAGTCCGTCCAGGAGCCAAGTGCATCGGGCCAGGGAAAATCGGGACCGGGCTCAAGCCGGGGGCGGACGGCGGCGAAGGCCGAACCAGGCCATGGCGGCCACCGGCACCCCCAGCGCCACCCAGGACCAGACGTCTCCCCAGCCATCGCTGACCAGGGCGCTCAGCAGGCCGGTGGCGGTGAGCACCCCCAGCGCGATGGGCCAGCCCCACAGCGGAAAGAAGCCGCCAGGGGTCGGGCGGAGGTCGGACGGTGGTTCGATCGGTGGTGGCATGGGCGCAGTCGGGAGGGGCGGTGGCGACGGCAGGGGCCGCCACGCAGGGCCAGCGAGGCGCAGCGAGCGCCCCGGGGAGAGGCTCTCCCCGGGGCTCCCCACCAGGGCGCTGTTTTTCAAGGCGGCATGTTAAATGATATTGCGAATGGTTCGCATTGTTTTTGGTTGAGATTCCTCACCGTGGCATGATCCGCACTTGAAAACATTGCAACGCCTTGTGGATGCCGCCATTGGCAACGCCCCGCACCGCCATTGCATACTCTCCACGACAATTTCATTCCGTTTCCCCGCTGCAGGAGATTTCCGATGCGACCGCTCATTCCCCGCGCCATTGCCCTCGCTGCCCTGACCGCCGCCCTCCTGGTCGCCTGCGGTGGCGGCGGCGGCAACACCGTGGACTTCGATTTCAACGTGCGCCCGTCCTACCTGGCCAGCCTGCGCCAGGCGACCTACGACGGCGTGGACGACGATCTGCTGACCGCCGGCCTGGGCCGCACCGGCCTGGCGGACCCCGATGCCCCCGGCTACGAAGGCGCCCAGCCCACGGCGGCAGAGTTGCGCCGCAACGCCATCTATACCAATTACCGCGCGCTGCTGGACATGACGGCCGCTGGCGGCTACGGCACGCTCTACGGCCCCAACGTGGATGCGCAGGGCCGCGTGACGGCGGGCGAGGGCAAGATCGCGGGCACCGAAACCATCGCCTACTACGACGATGGCTCGGGCCGGCAGAACGTCACGCTGATGGTGCAGGTGCCCGACACCTTCAACCCCGCCAGGCCCTGCATCATCACCGCGACGGCATCGGGCTCGCGCGGCATCTACGGCGGCATGTCCACCGGCGAGTGGGGCCTCAAGCGCGGCTGCGCCGTGGCCTACACCGACAAGGGCACGGGCGCGGCCCCGCATGACCTGCAGGCCGACACCGTGCCGCTGATCGACGGCACCCGCACCTCGGCCACCTCGGCCGGCACCAGCGCCGCGTTCAACGCCGGGCTGTCGGCCGCCGACCTGGCCGCGTTCAATACCGCCACGCCCAACCGCTTCGCGTTCAAGCACGCCCACTCGGGGCAGAACCCCGAGAAGGACTGGGGCCTGGCCACGCTGCGCGCGGTGGAGATGGGCTTTTACGTCATCAACGAACGCTTCGGCGATCTGTCGCCGGGTGGGCAGCGGCTGCGCACCTTCAAGCCGTCCAACACGATCGTCATCGCCTCCAGCCTCTCCAATGGCGGGGCCGCCGCCATCGCCGCGGCCGAGCAGGACACGCAGGGCCTGATCGGCGGCGTGGCCGTGTCGGAGCCCGCGGTGGAACTGCCGGCCAACCCCGGTGTCACCGTGCGCCGCGGCACCACCGACGTGGCCGTGAACAGCCGCACCCTCATCGACTACACCACCTACGCGCAGCTGTACCAGGCCTGCGCCGCGCTGGCACCCTCCATCAGCGACAGCCCGTACGCGAGCACGTTCGCGGTGGGCTTTGCCAGCCCGTCGCTGCCGATCGCCTCCAACCGCTGCGAGGCGCTGCGCGCGCAGGGGCTCATCACCGGCGGCAGCACCGTGGCCCTGGCTGAACAGGCGCTGGCCCGGCTGCGGGCTTACGGCTGGGAGGCGGAATCGGTGGCGCAGTACCCGTCCCTCGCCGGCTTCGAGGTCGTGCCCGCCGTGGCGGTCACCTTCGCCAATGCGCTCTCGCGTTCGAGCGTGAAGGACAACCTGTGCGGCTACAGCTTCGCGGCGACCACGGCACAGGGCGCGGTGACGCCGCTGGCGCCCGCCGCGCTGGCCGACATGTTCGCCACCGGCAACGGCGTGCCGCCCTCGGCGGGCGTGCAGCTCGTCAACAACCGCAGCCTGGGCGGCGCCACGCGCGACGTGCTGTCGCAGAGCGCCACCGGCGCGCGCGACTGGAACCTGAGCGGCGCGCTGTGCCTGCGCAACCTCGTGACGGGCACCGACGACGCGGCGCAGCGGCTG
>NZ_BAAJYS010000022.1:0-30658 GCF_057543315.1 Acidovorax sp. KPB24-07 | reverse complement strand
CGGCAGAACAACTTCGGCGGCATCTGGGACAACGTGGCCATGCGGGGCTTCGTGGGCCACGAAGACATGGGCATGGGCCTGCTGCGCAACGGCATGCCGGCCAACCGCGGCTTCAACGCGCCGCGCGACACCGCCAACGTGGAGCGCTTCGAATTCCTCAAGGGCACCATGGGTGCGCTGTACGGCAACAGCGAGCCGGGCGGCACGGTGAACGTCGTGACCAAGCCGCCCCGGTTCAAGGCCGCGCATTCGGTCGAGGCCTACTACGGCACGCACGACGCCAGGCGCATCGCGCTGGACAGCACCGGCCCGCTGAACGGCAGCGCCACCGAGCCCGCCACGCTGGCCTACCGCCTCAACGTGTCGGTGGAGGACAAGGACAGCTTCCGCGACTTCGTGCACAGCCGCCGCGAGCTGATCGCCCCCGCCATCACCTGGAAGCTCGGCCCCGACACCGTGCTGCGCTACGACGGCGAGTGGCTGCGCCAGCGCGCGCCGCTCGACCGGGGCGTGGTCTCGGTCAACGGCCAATTGGGCGCGGTGCCCACCTCGCGCTTCTACGGCGAACCCGGCGACGGAGACATCACCGTGGACAACCAGACGCACCAGTTCTTCCTGGAGCAGGCACTGTCGCCCGACTGGAGCCTGCGCGCCGGCCTGCAATACAAGCGCAACACGCTGGCGGGCCTGGCCAGCGAATCCCACCAATACGGCCCGTCGCCCTGCCAGACCTCGGTCGAGGCCAGCGGCTGGCTGTGCCGCCGGCTCATCCGCCGCGACTTCCGGTCCGACGACACCACGGTGCAGCTCGACCTGAACGGGCGCCTCACAACCGGGGCCTTCCAGCACGAGCTGCTGGTCGGCGCCGAGGTGTCGCGCTTCGACATGGACCAGACCATGCTCACCCAGGCGGGCGGCGGCCGCTTCGGCTACGGCATCAGCGTGGCCAACCCGGTGTACGGCGCCGCCGCGCGGCCCGCGCTCACGGCCCGCGCCATCGACCGCACGGTGGAAGACCGCACCACCGCCTTCTACGTGCAGGACCAGATCAGCCTCACGCCCCAGTGGAAGCTCCTGGCCGGCGTGCGCCACGACCGCTACCGCGGCGAGATCGACGAGCGCAGCACGGGCCGCGTCACCACCCAGGACCCGAGCGCCACCTCGCCGCGCCTGGGCCTGACCTGGCTGGCCACGCCCGAGGTGTCGGTGTACGCCAGCGCCGGGCGATCGTTCCGCGCGCAGGCCCAGACCACCGCGTCCGGCCAGCAGATCCAGCCCGAGATCGGCACCGCGCGCGAGCTGGGCATGAAGTGGCAGAGCGCCGATGCGCGCCTGGGCGGCAGCGTGGCGCTGTTCGACATCAGCAAGCGCAACACGGCCACCTGGGACGACGACGGCGTGTACCTGGTGCCGGTGCCCGGCAAGGTCCGCAACCGGGGCCTGGAGGCCGAACTGGCCGGCTGGGTCGCGCCCGGCTGGCGCGTGGCGCTGAGCTACACCTACCTGGATGCCGACCCGCTCATCACCCAGTTCGCCCGCCAGAGCGCCAGCGCCTTCGTCACGCACGAAAGGGCGCTGGCCGGCGGCGGCCTGCTGGGCGTGGGCGGCGGCTTCACCCACGTGGGCGAGCGCCGCGGCGACACGGGCGAGCCGCGCCTGCCCGCCTACACCGTGGCCAAGCTGACCACCTACTGGAACCTGGACAAGCGCCTGCGCGTGTCGCTGGACGTGGACAACCTGTTCGACAAGACCTACTACCACAGCGCCTACAACCGCGTCTGGGTCATGCCCGGCAGCCCTCGGCAGGTGACGGTGGGCGTGCAATACAAGTTCTGAGGACTCAGAGCCAAAACAGCCTCCAGCGCAATGAATGCACCGGCATGGCGCTCATTTTTTCATAGCAATCAGGAGCGGTGCCGCAGGATGCCGTTCTTGATGCCAAGGCGGACAGCCGCACCGCGCACCGATCGCAGGGGCTCGAGAAATTTCAGAACGTTTCAGGACTTCTCAGCCCCTGTTAAGGGCACAAAGAAGGCCCGCCGCCAGAATCCGTGGGCTGAACGACGCGATCGAAGAATCACCAGGAACTCGAAAACTGCTCTCCGGTGACGAATGGACAGCCAGATTTCGGCAGGAGAGGGAGGTCAGAGAAAAAGAGAAAGGAAAGGGCGACCGGCGCCGCGCCGCAAACGCTGGCCTTTCCACGAAAGCCCCTGCCGTTCGGCAGGGGCTTTTTTTTGGGTCGTTCGGGCCATCGCATCGGCGCAAAGAAAACGGCGCTCCGAAGAGCGCCGTGGCGTTTCAAAGCCTGCCGCTTTTGACGGGACTCAGCGCGGCAAGTCGGAGTACCCCATCAGGAACTCGTCCACCGAGCGCGCGGCCTGGCGGCCTTCGCGGATGGCCCACACCACCAGGGACTGGCCCCGGCGCATGTCGCCCGCGGCGAACACCTTGGGCACGTTGGTGGCGTAGCCGCCGTCGAAATCGGTGGTGGCCTTTGCGTTGCCGCGGGCATCCTTGTCCACGCCGAAGGCGTCCAGCACCTGCGCGACGGGGCTCACGAAGCCCATGGCCAGCAGCACGAGGTCGGCCTTGAGGACCTGCTCGCTGCCAGCCACCTCGACCATCTTGCCTTCCTTCCATTCGACGCGGACGGTCTTGAGGCCGGTGACCTTGCCCTTCTCGCCCAGCAGTTCCTTGGTGGAGATGGCGAACTCGCGCTCGCAGCCCTCCTCGTGGCTGGAGCTGGTGCGCAGCTTGATCGGCCAGTAGGGCCAGGTCATGGGGCGGTTCTCGACCTCGGGCGGCTGGGGCATCAGCTCGAACTGCGTGACGCTCACGGCGCCGTGGCGGTTGCTGGTGCCCACGCAGTCGCTGCCGGTGTCGCCACCGCCGATCACGATGACGTGCTTGCCATCGGCGCGCAACTGGCCCTTGAGCTTGTCGCCCGCGTTGACCTTGTTCTGCTGAGGAAGGAACTCCATCGCGAAGTGCACGCCGTCCAGGTCGCGGCCCGGCACGGGCAGGTCGCGTGACTGCTCGGCGCCGCCGGTCAGCAGCACGGCGTCGAAGTCCTTTTGCAGTTGCTCGGGCGTGACGGTTTCCTTGGCCCAGTTGGTGACCTTGGAGCCCTTGCCCAGGCCGTCCTTGGCGGCGCCGATGAACACGCCGGTGCGGATGGTGACGCCCTCGGCGGCCATCTGCTCGGCACGGCGGTCGATGTGCGACTTCTCCATCTTGAAGTCGGGAATGCCGTAGCGCAGCAGGCCGCCGATGCGGTCGTTCTTCTCGAACAGGGTCACGTCGTGGCCCGCGCGCGCCAGTTGCTGCGCCGCCGCCATGCCGGCCGGGCCGGAGCCGACCACAGCGACCTTTTTGCCGGTCTTGTGCTTCGGGGGCAGGGGCTTGACCCAGCCCTCGGCCCAGGCGCGGTCGATGATGGCGTGCTCGATGGACTTGATGCCCACCGGGTCGTCGTTCACGTTGAGCACGCAGGCGGCCTCGCAGGGCGCGGGGCAGATGCGGCCAGTGAACTCGGGGAAGTTGTTGGTGCTGTGCAGCACCGCGATGGCGCTCTTCCAGTCCTGCTGGTACACCAGGTCGTTGAAGTCCGGAATGATGTTGTTGACCGGGCAGCCGTTGTTGCAGAACGGCGTGCCGCAGTCCATGCAGCGCGCGCCCTGGATCTTGGCCTGCGCGTCATCCAGGCCGATGACGAATTCCTTGTAGTGCTTCAGGCGCTCGCCGACGGGCTTGTAGCCCTCTTCGATGCGCTCGTATTCCATGAAGCCGGTGGTCTTTCCCATGATGTCTGTCCTTGAATCGTTGAATGCGGTGCGGGTGGATCGGGCGGGCCTTACTTGGCGGGCACCGCTTCCTTCGCAGGATGGGCGACCGCGGGGGTCGCGGGCTCCTCCAGCACCTTGCGTTCATGGATTTCGGACAGCGCGCGCTTGTATTCGGTCGGGAACACCTTCACGAACTTGGCGCGCGAGGCCGCCCAGTTGTCCAGCAGTTCGCGCGCACGCTTGCTGCCGGTCCAGCGGTTGTGGTCTTCCAGCATCTTCTTGAGCTGGGCTTCGTCGGTCTGGTCTCGGTGCCAGATGCCGCGCGAGATGCTGGCGGTCTGCTCGTCGCCGGGCAGGATGCGCTCCAGCGTCACCATGGACAGGTTGCAGCGGGTGTCGAACAGGCCGTCCTCGTCGTACACGTAGGCCACGCCGCCGCTCATGCCGGCCGCGAAGTTGCGGCCCGTCTTGCCGAGCACCACCACGGTGCCGCCCGTCATGTATTCGCAGCCATGATCGCCGGTGCCTTCCACCACGGTGGAGGCGCCGGACAGGCGCACCGCGAAGCGTTCGCCCGCCACGCCGCCGAAGAACGATTCGCCGCTGGTGGCGCCGTACATCACGGTGTTGCCCACGATGGTGTTGCGCGTGGTGTCGCCGCGGAAGTCGATCGACGGGCGCACGATGACGCGGCCGCCCGACAGGCCCTTGCCGGTGTAGTCGTTGGCATCGCCGATCAGGTACAGCGTGATGCCGCGCGTGAGGAACGCGCCGAACGACTGCCCGCCCGTGCCTTCCAGCTGGATGCGGATGGTGTCGTCCGGCAGGCCTTCAGGGTGGGCGCGCGTGACGGCGCCCGAGAGCATGGCGCCCACCGAGCGGTTCACGTTGCGCGCCACTTCGATGAACTGCACCCGCTCGCCCTTTTCGATGGCGGGCTGGCTGCGCTCGATGAGCTTGCGGTCCAGGGTCTTCTCGATGTTGTGGTCCTGCACGTCGACATGAAAGCGCGGCACGTCGGCCGGCACGTTCGGCTGGGCGAACAGGCGGCCGAAATCCAGGCCGCGCGCCTTCCAGTGGGCGATGCCGGCCCGCATGTCGAGCAGGTCGGTGCGGCCGATGAGGTCGTCGAACTTGCGGATGCCCAACTGGGCCATGATCTGGCGCACTTCTTCGGCGATGAAGAAGAAGTAGTTCACCACGTGCTCGGGCTTGCCCGAGAACTTCTTGCGCAGCTCGGGGTCCTGCGTGGCCACGCCCACGGGGCAGGTGTTCAGGTGGCACTTGCGCATCATGATGCAGCCCTCGACCACCAGCGGCGCGGTGGCGAAGCCGAACTCGTCGGCACCCAGCAGCGCGCCGATGGCGACGTCGCGGCCGGTCTTCATCTGGCCGTCGGCCTGCACGCGCACGCGGCCGCGCAGGCGGTTGAGCACCAGGGTCTGCTGGGTTTCGGCCAGGCCGATCTCCCACGGGCCGCCCGCGTGCTTGATGGACGACCAGGGCGATGCGCCCGTGCCGCCGTCGTGCCCGGCGATCACCAGGTGGTCGCTCTTGCACTTGGTCACGCCCGCGGCGATGGTGCCCACGCCCACTTCGGACACCAGCTTGGTGCTGATGCTGGCGTGCGGCGCCACGTTCTTCAGGTCGTGGATGAGCTGGGCCAGGTCCTCGATCGAATAGATGTCATGGTGCGGCGGGGGCGAGATCAGGCCCACGCCGGGCACGCTGTGGCGCAGCTTGCCGATGTAGTTGGTGACCTTGCCGCCGGGCAGCTGGCCGCCCTCGCCGGGCTTGGCGCCCTGGGCCATCTTGATCTGGATCTGGTCGGCCGACGACAGGTATTCGGCCGTGACGCCGAAGCGGCCCGACGCCACCTGCTTGATGCGGCTGCGCAGCGAGTCGCCGTCCTGCAGCGTCAGGTCGACCTCGACGTTCTCGGCGCCGATCACGCTCTTGAGCGTGTCGCCCTGCTTGATCGGAATGCCCTTCAGTTCCTGGCGGTAGCGCGCGGCATCCTCGCCGCCCTCGCCCGTGTTGCTCTTGCCGCCGATGCGATTCATGGCCACGGCCAGCGTGGCGTGCGCCTCGGTGGAGATCGATCCGAGCGACATGGCGCCGGTGGCGAAGCGCTTGACGATCTCCTTGGCCGATTCGACCTCGTCCACGGCAATGGCCTTGGTCGGGTCGAACTTGAATTCGAACAGGCCGCGCAGGGTCATGTGGCGGCGGCTCTGGTCGTTGATGAGCTGGGCGTATTCCTTGTACGTGTTCCAGTTGTTGGCGCGCGTGGAATGCTGCAGCTTGGCAATGGCGTCGGGGCTCCACATGTGCTCTTCGCCGCGCGCGCGCCAGGCGTATTCGCCGCCGGCGTCCAGCATGGTTTCCAGCACCGGGTCGTCGCCGAACGCGGCCTTGTGCATGCGGATGGCTTCTTCGGCGATCTCGAACACGCCGATGCCTTCCACGCGGCTGGCGGTGCCGGTGAAGTACTTGACGATGGTGTCGGTGTTCAGGCCGATGGCCTCGAACAGCTGCGCGCCGCAGTAGCTCATGTACGTGGACACGCCCATCTTGGACATGATCTTCGACAGGCCCTTGCCGATGGCCTTCACGTAGTTGTAGATGGCTTTATCGGGCGACAGATCGCCCGGCATGCCGGCGTGCATCTCGGCCAGGGTTTCCATGGCGAGGTAGGGGTGCACGGCCTCGGCGCCGTAGCCGGCCAGCACGGCGAAGTGGTGCACCTCGCGCGCCGTGCCGGTCTCCACCACCAGGCCGGCCGTGGTGCGCAGACCTTCGCGCACCAGGTGCTGGTGGATGGCCGACAGCGCCAGCAGCGCGGGGATGGCCACCTGCGTGGCGTTCACGGCACGGTCGCTGATGATGAGGATGTTGGCGCCGCCCTTGATGGCATCGACCGCCTGCGCGCACAGCGAGGCCAGCTTGGCCTCCACGCCTTCGCGGCCCCAATCCAGCGGGTAGGTGATGTCGATGGTCGCGCTCTTGAACTTGCCCTGCGTGTGCTTTTCGATGGCATGCAGCTTGGCCATGCCGGCGAAGTCCAGGATGGGCTGGCTCACTTCGAGCCGCATCGGCGGGTTGACCTGGTTGATGTCCAGCAGGTTGGGCTTGGGGCCGATGAAGCTGTTGAGCGACATCACGATGGCCTCGCGGATCGGGTCGATCGGCGGGTTCGTCACCTGGGCGAAGAGCTGCTTGAAGTAGTTGTACAGCGGCTTGTTCTTGCCCGACAGCACGGCCAGCGGGCTGTCGTTGCCCATGGAGCCGATGCCCTCTTCGCCGTTCTTGGCCATGGGCGCCATCAGGAACTTGATGTCTTCCTGCGTGTAGCCGAAGGCCTGCTGGCGGTCGAGCAGCGGCAGTTCGGCCGGCAGCGGACCGGCCGGCGCCTCGCCGCCCACGCTGTCGAGCTTGATGCGCAGGTTCTCGATCCACTGCTTGTAGGGCTTGGTGTTGACGACGTTGGCCTTGAGCTCCTCGTCGTCGATCATGCGGCCCTGCTCCAGATCGATCAGGAACATCTTGCCGGGCTGCAGGCGCCACTTGCGCACGATCTTGTTCTCGGGGATCGGCAGCACGCCGGACTCGGAGGCCATCACGACCAGATCGTCGTCGGTGATGCAGTAGCGCGAGGGGCGCAGGCCGTTGCGGTCCAGCGTTGCGCCGATCTGGCGGCCGTCGGTGAACACGATGGAGGCCGGGCCGTCCCAGGGCTCCATCATCGCGGCGTGGTATTCGTAGAACGCGCGGCGGCGCTCGTCCATGGTGGTGTGCTGCTCCCACGGCTCGGGGATCATCATCATCACGGCCTGGCTGATGGGGTAGCCGGCCATGGTCAGCAGTTCGAGGCAGTTGTCGAACGTGGCGGTGTCGGACTGGTCGGCGAAGCTGATGGGGTAGAGCTTCTTGAGGTCGGCCGCGAGCACGGGCGAGGCCATCACGCCCTCGCGCGCCTTCATCCAGTTGTAGTTGCCCTTGACGGTGTTGATCTCGCCGTTGTGCGCGACGTAGCGGTACGGGTGGGCCAGCGGCCATTCGGGGAAGGTGTTGGTGGAAAAGCGCTGGTGCACCAGGCCCACGGCCGAGACGCAGCGCTCGTCCTGCAGATCCAGGTAATAGGTACCCACCTGGTCGGCCAGCAGCAGGCCCTTGTAGACCACCGTGCGGCTGGACATGCTGGGCACGTAATACTCTTTGCTGTGCTTGAGCTTGAGGTTCTGGATGGCGGCGCTGGCCGTCTTGCGGATCACGTACAGCTTGCGCTCCAGCGCGTCCTGCACGATCACGTCGTTGCCACGGCCGATGAAGACCTGGCGCAGGATGGGCTCCTTCTTGCGCACGGTGGGCGACATCGGCATGTCGCGGTTGACCGGCACGTCGCGCCAGCCCAGCAGCACCTGGCCCTCGGCCTTGATGGCGCGCTCCATCTCCTGCTCGCAGGCCAGGCGCGAGGCGTGCTCCTTGGGCAGGAAGATCATGCCGACGCCGTATTCGCCGGAGGGCGGCAGCACCACGCCGGTGGAGCCGTCGGGGGCCGTGCCGGCCCGGGCCATCTCTTCGCGGTAGAGCGCGTCGGGGATCTGGATCAGGATGCCCGCGCCATCGCCCATGAGCTTGTCGGCGCCCACGGCGCCGCGGTGGTCGATGTTTTCGAGGATCTTGAGCGCCTGCGTCACGATGTCGTGGCGCTTCACCCCCTTGATGTGGGCCACGAAGCCCAGGCCGCACGCGTCGTGCTCTTGGGTGGATGAATAGAGACCGTGCTCTTGCAGGTATTGGATCTCGGCAGCCGTCGTCATGGCGCTCTCCTCGGAAATGGGTCGCAGGGAGCGCAAGATTAGTGCATCGCAGCAAGGTCGGGCAAGCACTTTAAATGGGGTCAGATTCATATTATTGATGAGAATAGATCGCATTTATTTTTATTGGGGACACATCAAATTCAGGAGCAATGAAGCTCTTCGCCATATGGCCTGAAGGAATTATTCGGGAATGGGTCTCGGCATTGCGGGCGGGCGGCCGGCCTTGCCTTTGACCACCCGCCGCTCCGTCTGCTGTTGCAACGCCTGCACGAACGCGGCGTCTCCCAGGGCCCAGCCGGTGAGTGCGGAATCGGTCAGCGCCTGCTGCTGCAGCCGGCCGACGCCCGCCTGCACCAGCGCGGCGTAGGCCGCCTCGCGGGCGAAGGGCGTGTTGCCCAGCGCCCAGAACAACGCATGCGGCGTGATGAGCCGGTCGTTGCGCAGGCCCAGGCAATGGGCGTGGCTGGACCAGGGGTAGTCCACCGCCTGCGCGGTGGCGCCGGAGCGCACCGGATTCAGGTCCATGTAGGCCATGCAGGCAAGCAAATAACGCTCGGGCTGCAGCACGGTGGAGCGGTAGCGCCCCTCCCACAGCGTGCCGGTGCGCGCGTGGCGGTTGTTGAAGTAGCGCACGTAGCTGCGCCCCACGGCCTGCATCATCAGTGGCAGTCCGTCGGCCGTCTGGGGGGTGGCCAGCAGGTGAAAGTGGTTGCCCATGAGCACGTAGGCATGGACGGCCACACCGCAGCGGCGGGCCTGCTCAGTCAGCAGGGCCAGCATGGTTTCGTGGTCCTGCCGGTCGGCGAAGATGGCCTGGCGGTTGTTGCCGCGCTGGATCACGTGGTGCGGGTAGCCGGCAAGGGTCAGGCGGGGCAGTCGGGCCATGGGGTCGCACAAAGTGGAACAGGCGCCATGGTAGGGGGAATCCGTCCCCGATTCCGCATGTGCCGCCCGATCGGCGCGATTGCTACTATTTTTATAGCACCAAAGGCAAACAAAACCCCGGCATGCGGCCAAAAACCCTCAAACCGTTGCCGGAACCGCCTCGGGCGCCGTGTCCGCTTCTGCCGGCAGGCCGAACCGCGCCGCCAAAGTCTGCTCCAGCCCGAACTCCGCCAAAATCGCCCGCAGCCGCTCGGCCGCGCTGCGCTTTTTCTGGCCGATGTAGCGGGCCACGATCAGCTCGTTCTTCATGCTGTGCTCCCAGCCCACCAGCTCGGTCACCGTCACCTGGTAGCCGCTGGCTTCCAGGTGCAGGCACCGCAGCACATTGGTGATCTGGCTGCCCATCTCGCGCGTGTGCAGCGGGTGGCGCCACAGTTCGGCCAGCGGCGTGCGCGACAGCTGCAGCGCCTTGCCTTGGCGCAGGCACGCGGCCACCTCGGCCTGGCAGCAGGGCACCAGCACCATCGCGCGCGCCTGCTTGGCCAGCCCGAAGGCGATGGCGTCGTCGGTGGCCGTGTCGCAGGCGTGCAGGGCCGTCACCACGTCGATGCGCTGCGGCAGCGCCGCGGCATCGGTGGATTCGGCCACCGACAGGTTGAGGAACGACATGCGCTCGAATGCCAGCCGCTGGGCCAGGGCGCGCGAGTGCTCCACCAGCTCGGCCCGCGTCTCGATGCCGTAGATGTGCCCGCGCCCCAGGGCCTGGAAGAACAGGTCGTACAGGATGAAGCCGAGATACGACTTGCCCGCCCCGTGGTCCGCCAGCGTGGCAGCGTGGCCTTCCTGCGACAGCTCCTGCAGCAGCGGTTCGATGAACTGGAACAGGTGGTACACCTGCTTGAGCTTGCGCCGCGAATCCTGGTTGAGCCGCCCTTCGCGGGTG
This sequence comes from Acidovorax sp. KPB24-07, assembly GCF_057543315.1. Taxonomy (NCBI): domain Bacteria; kingdom Pseudomonadati; phylum Pseudomonadota; class Betaproteobacteria; order Burkholderiales; family Comamonadaceae; genus Acidovorax; species Acidovorax sp. KPB24-07. The sequence goes on along the minus strand of NZ_BAAJYS010000022.1, from coordinate 20,219 downwards.
AGGATGTGCAGCGCCTTGAGCAGTTCGATGGACTGGCCCGGCCGCAGCTCCTGCAGCACCTGGTCTTCGGGCGAGGGCTTCGGCGCGGTCCGCCCCGCCGATGACGAAGAAGCGCCCCCCTGCCCGGCCGCAGCTTTGGCGCGCTTCATGCGCCCTCCCCTGCGCCGGCAGCGCCCACCGGCGTGGCCCGCCCGGCCACCGGGCAGCGCGGGCCGACATCCAGTGCCTTCCAGCCTTCGGCGCCCAGTTCCTCCAGCACTTCGATGTTGCGCTCGAAGATCGCCTCGGCCTCGGGGAAGGCCTCCACCGCACGGTCGATGCTCTCCTCGCGCAGCAGGTGCAACGTGGGATACGGCGCGCGGTTGGTGCTGTTGGTGACGTCGTCCACGTCGGTGCCGTCGAACTGGAACTGCGGGTGGAACGAGGCCACCTGCAGGATGCCGCCCAGGTCCATGGCCTCGACCAGATCGTCGGCCAGCGCGAGGAAGTCGTTGAAGTCCAGAAAATCCTCCATGCAGCCCGGCGCCATGAGCAAGGTGGTGTCACGGCGCTCGGCGGATATTTCGGCCAGCGCCTCCAGCTCGCGCTGCAGGTCTTCCAGCAGGCCCCGCCCATCGGTCGCCTCGCTCACCACGTAGTGGATCTGCGCCTTCACATGCACCGCCTTGGCGAAGGGGCACAGGTTCAGGCCGATCACCGCGCGCTCCAGCCAGCGCACCATGTCCTCTTTCACGGTGTCGTGCGGAAAGGCGTGCGGGGCGGCGGCGGGCAATTCGGTCATGGGGACTTTCTTCGGGGGGCGCCCATTTTATCGGCCGGGCGCGGGTGGGCCTTGCGGCGGGGCCGTGCCGCCAGACCGTGGCAGCGTTCGGCCCGCGCGCCCGGAGCGATCAGGACAACAGCCGTTGGCCCGTGAGCCGCTCGTGCTCGCGCACCGCGAAGCGGTCCGTCATGCCGGCGATGAAGTCCGCCACCGTGCGCATCCGCTGCACCTCGTTGCCGGCCGCGGCACGCGCCGCGAAGCGCGGCTTCATCGCCTCGGGTGAGTCCGTGTAGGCTGCGAACAGATCGCGCACCACCTGCTGGGCGCGTCCGGTGGTTTCCATCACCTGCGGGTGGCGGTACAGGTTCTGGAACAAAAAAGCGCTTCAGCCCCTGCGACTGCGCGCGCATCTCGGCGCTGAACGCCACCAGGGGCGGCGCACGGCGCACGTCATCCACCCGCGCCGGCGCGGACTGGGCGATGGCGGCGTTGGTCGCATCGATCACGTCATACACCTGTGCGCTGAGCATGCGCCGGATCGCTTCGTTCAGAAGCCGCCGCTGGCCCGCCGGCGCCGCCAAGTGCGGGTGGTCGCGCTCGGCCTCGGCGCGGTAGCGCTCGAACAGAGGCACCTCGCTCAGTTGCGCCAGCGTGATGAGGCCGGAGCGGACGCCGTCGTCGATGTCGTGCGCGTTGTAGGCGATCTCGTCGGCCAGGTTGCACAGTTGCGCCTCCAGGCTGGGCTGCCCACGCAGCAGGAAGCGCTGGCCGATGCCGCCGGGCTCCAGCGCCTCCATGCGCTCGGCGTTGGCGCGCGAGCAGTGCTTGAGAATGCCTTCCCGCGCCTCGAACGTGAGGTTCAGGCCGTTGTAGTCGGGATAGCACTCTTCCAGCTCGTCCACCACGCGCAGGCTCTGCAGGTTGTGCTCGAAGCCGCCGTGCGCGGCCATGCATTCATGCAGGGCGTCCTGCCCGGCGTGGCCGAACGGGGTGTGGCCCAGGTCGTGCGCCAGGGAGATGGCCTCCACCAGGTCCTCGTTGATGCGCAGCGAACGGGCGATCGAGCGGCCCAGTTGCGCCACTTCGAGCGAGTGCGTCAAGCGCGTGCGGAACAGGTCGCCCTCGTGGTTCAGGAACACCTGCGTCTTGTAGACCAGCCGGCGGAAGGCGGTGGAATGCACGATGCGGTCGCGGTCGCGCTGGTACTCCGAGCGCGTGGGCGCCGCCGACTGGGGATGGCGGCGCCCCCGGGTATCGGCCGGGTCGCAGGCGTACGGCGCCAATCCAGGGGGCTGCATTAAAAGGGTCTTCACCGCTCGACTGGCTTCAATTGCATGCGATTCAACCAATAGCCTCAGGCACAGCAGGCGTCGATGACTTCGCGCACCAGCGCATCCGGCGCGGCACGCACCGCCGCGCGCCCGGGGCCGTCGATCACCACGAAGCGGATCTCGCCCCCTTCGGATTTCTTGTCCACCCGCATCAGTTCGAGATAGCGGCCCGCGTTGTCCGCGGCATCGATCACCGGGCCGCGCACGGGCAGCCCCGCACGCTCGATCAGCTGGCGCAGTCGCTGCACGAAGGCCGCGTCCACCAGCCCCAGCCGGTACGACAGCTCGGCCGCCATCACCATGCCCGCCGCCACGCCTTCGCCATGCAGCCAGACGCCGTAGCCCATGCCCGCCTCGATGGCGTGGCCGAACGTGTGGCCGAAGTTGAGAATGGCCCGCAGGCCGGCCTCGCGCTCGTCCTGGCCCACCACGAAGGCCTTGATCTCGCAGCTGCGCCGCACGGCGTGGGCCAGCGCGGCATGGTCGCCGGCACGCAGGGCATCCATCGCGGTCTCGAGCCAGCCGAGGAACGCCATGTCGGCGATCGGTCCGTACTTGAGGACTTCCGCCAGCCCCGCGCTCAGCTCGCGGGGCGGCAGGGTGTCGAGCGTGGCCAGATCGCACACCACCAGTTGCGGCTGGTAGAACGCGCCGATCATGTTCTTGCCCAGCGGGTGGTTGATGGCGGTCTTGCCCCCCACCGACGAATCGACCTGCGCCAGCAGCGTGGTGGGCACCTGCACGAACGGCACCCCGCGCATGTAGCTGGCCGCAGCGAACCCGGTCATGTCGCCCACCACGCCGCCGCCCAGGGCGAACAGCACGGTCTTGCGGTCGCAGCCGTTGGCCAGCAACGCATCGAAGACGAGGTTCAGCGTCTGCCAGGTCTTGTGTTCTTCGCCATCGGGCAGGACGACCTGCAGCACCCGTGGGTAGCGCGACGTCAGCGCAGCCTCGAGCCGCTGCACATAGAGCGGCGCCACGGTCGAATTGGTGACGATCAGGGCCGACGCGGCGGCCGGCAAGGCCTGGTAGGTGGCCGGGTCGTCCAGCAACGATTCGCCGATGAGGATGGGGTAGCTGCGGTCGCCCAGGGCAATGTCCACCTGGGCGGGGCGATCGCCCTGCAGTGCGCTGGCGGATGGATGGGCGGCGCGGGAAAGGGGGGCCTGGGATACCAGGGGCATGTCGTGATCCATGGTCGAGAGTCTAGCGGGCCGCCGGGCCGCCCATGCGGACGGATGTCTGCAGCCAAAGTCTCGATCAGTACCGTGCTGCCACAACATGTGGACATTCGGAGGGAGAGATGGGAGAGGAAAAAGAGGCTCGCTGCACCAGCGCTGCCAGAGGCCAACGGGTGGACAGTATTGTTGCCGCGGGCATGCACCGTGCCGTCGGTGACCGGCGCGAAAGTGTGCAACCGTGGAAGCAGCGCCGCCGTCAGCCGACGGAGGCCAGTTCCAGTTGCATCGCGATGTGATTCACCAACGCCGCGACGGTCTTGCCCCGCCCCGTGGACACCACATAGTGGGCCGTGGCCCGGTACAGCGCATCCCGCTGCTGGTGCAGGTCCTTCAACCGGCCCAGCGGGTCCGCTCCCTGCAGCAGGGGGCGGGACGTGTCGTGCCGCACATGGCGAACGATGTCCTCGGGCGACGCGTCGAGATAGACCACCTTGCCATGCGCCCTGAGGCGGTCGCGGTTGGGCGCACGCAGCACGGCGCCGCCGCCCGTGGCCAGCACATGCGCCGGGCCCGCACTTCGACCCGCGGTCAGCTCATCGATCACCTGCTCTTCGATGTCGCGAAAGGCGGCTTCCCCCTCACGATCGAAAAAACCACGGATCGAGCAGCCGATGCGCTGCTCGATCACGTGGTCTGAATCGATGAAGGGAATCCCCAGCCGCCGGGCGAGTTGACGCCCGACGGTGGATTTCCCGGAGCCTGGTAGGCCGATGAGGTGGAGACTCAGTTGGGGTTGCTGCAACTGGTTGCTCTTCCGAAGGGGCTCACAACGGAAGCCGGAGGACTCGTTTTGTCTGTCAAGTCAGACACTGCGGCCCCTGCCACGAATGCAAAGAAGGAGCTGGATTCCGTCCCGGACACGATAGCCTTAGCCGCCAGTTCGAAATTCACCCAGAAGGCGTACTGCTGTCCGTAGGTCAACGTGAATTCGGCAGAGCCGGCCGCATCGGTCGTCACCGATGCAGGTGCAATCACTCCAGGCAAACCTGGCGTGAGTTGACCATTGCCATTGGTATCTTCGCCCGCATCCAGAATACCGTTGCGATTCGTGTCTTCGTTAAGACAAGAAATTACGGTACCTGCTTGGTTGTAGCCCCAAGCAGAGGCTGCATCGTTAAAGACCAAAGGCGAGCCTTTGAGATAGTTCGGAACCCAATAGGAAAGCGTCAGATTTTGATTCGCCACGGGTGCGCCGTTAGCATCGTTCACTTGAGCAGAGAACGTCTTGCGGTACGTCGTGTTCAGCTTTTCAACGGTGTTGTTGGCTGCGATCGTGATGAAAAGCGCTTGGCTGCTGATCGTGAGCGAAGACGTGGCCGTCACATTGGTGTTGGCAACGGTCGCACGAATCTGCACGCCGTTGGCGGCCGTGGACGTGGCACCAGAAATGAAGACGTCCGTCGCCAAGCCGTTGGCATCCGTGACGGCGGAGCCCGTCTTGATGCTGCCACCGCTCAGATCCTGCACTGCCGTGAAGAAAACGGTCTTGCCCTTGACGGCGTTGCCGGCGGCATCACGCACCGTGGCGCGCAACTGGACCTGGTTGGCGGAGCTGCCTGCCACGTTCGGGGGCAAAGCGGCGGAAGACGTCTGCAGCACCAGCGAGGCTGGCGTCGAAGCGATGAAATTCAGCGGCAGCGTGGTCACGGCACCGTTGTCCACCACCGCGCTGATCGTCGCCACGCCCACGGATGCGGCCGAAGCCTGGGTAGACGCAATGCCATTGGCATCGGTCGTCGCCTGGCTGGGAGACACCGAGCCGCGGGTGGTGCTGAACGAGATGACCTTGCCCGCCACACCGGCGCCGCCGGATGCGTAGCGCACGGAGACCGTCCGCGCCGTGTTGACCTCGACTTCGGTGTTGGCCGTGGGCGCCGAGAACGCGAAATCCACGCTGGTGACATTGATGGAAATCTGGGTCTGCGCACCCGCGCTCTGGATGGTCACCGTGTCCGTGCCGCTGCGCGTTGCCGCGTAAGCGAACGTCACGGCGCCATTGGCGTCCGTCGAAGTGCTGGCCATGGTGATGGCATTGCCCAGAGACGACGTGACGGCCACCGTGCTGGCGGCAATGGCCGCACCGCCGCTGTCCTTCACGCTCACTGCGAAATTGGTCGTGGCACCGGTCAGTAGAGACGACGAACCCGATGCGGTCAACGTGGTACCCGTCACCGGAATGGTGATGGATTTCGTGATCGATCCCGACTTCACCGTGACGGCGATGTCACGGTTGGAACGGTCCGTACCGGCGGTCAACACCGCTGTCGCCTTGCCGTCTGCAGCCGTGGTGCCCACGACGCTTGCCAGCGTGCCGCTGGATGCCGTGAACGACACCGCCTGTGCGGACAGCGCATTGTTGGCGGCGTCCTTCACCACGGCGGTCAACGTCAGGCCGGTCTTGTCGGCCGACGCCAGGCCCGTGGCAGACGTCAAGATTTCCACAGAGGCTGCCGTGCTGACCGGAGTCGTTCCTCCGGGCGTGGTGCCAGCGCTCCCCCCGCCGCCACCGCAAGCAACCAGAGTGGCAGCCAGCGATAGGGCAATGATTTTGATGAATGACTTCATTATTTACCTATAGTTAACGAACTGGTCCGCGATCGGAAATGACTTTGGGTGTGATGAATACCAGCATTTCCCGCTTCGTGGATTCTTTGGTCCGGCTTTTGAAGAGGTTGCCCACCACCGGCACATCGCCCAGCACGGGAATTTTATTTTCCTGGTTGGTTTCTTCCATCTCGAAGATACCCCCGATCACCACGGTCCCGCCATTTTCGATCAACACCTGGGTCTTGATGTGCTTGGTGTCGATGGCCACGCCCTGCGTCGTGCTCTCGCCACGGCTGTCCTTGTTGACATCCAAATCAAGAATGATGTTGCCCTCCGGGGTGATCTGCGGCGTCACTTCCAGCTTCAACACCGCCTTCTTGAAGGCGATGGTGGTGGCGCCGTTGGGGGCCGTGACGGAATAGGGGTACTCGGTGCCCTGCTCGATCAAGGCTTTCGTCTGGTCTGCCGTGATCAAACGCGGGCTGGACACGATCTTGCCTTGGCCGTCGGCCTCCATCGCCGACAGCTCGAGGGTCAGGAAACGATTGGCCGCCGAATTGAAGATGGACAGGGCAAACGAGCCCACCGCACTCGTCGTGGACAGCTGCGCCGGCAGATTGACGAACGTGCCTCCAGGATCGGTGGCCGTGGAACTGGCACCGCTCGTGGAGACGGCGTTGCTGTAGCTTGTGCCGAAAGCGACACGGTTGTTGCCACCGATGCCGTAGCCACCGTCGCCGCCGCGGCTGGCCCTCAGGTCAGAGGCACCCAGCTTGACGCCGAGCGATCGGCCGAAGGTGTCGCGCGCTTCGACAATCCGCGCTTCGATCATGACCTGGCGCACCGCCACATCCAGCGTCGACAGCAGTTGCCGCACCTCTTCCAGCTTGCTTGGCGTGTCCGTCACGAAAAGCTGATTGGTTCGCGGCTCGGAGATTGCACTGCCCCGCTCGGACAGAAAGCGTGTGGACACACCGCTGCTACCGCCGCTGCTCGTGCTGGTTGCCAGTTGGGTCACCATGTCGGCAGCCTTGGCATAGTTCAGCTGGAACGCCTGGGTGCGCAGTGGCTCGAGCTTCTGGATTGCCAGCGCTGCCTCGTAATCCTTTTTGGTACGCGCGTCGATTTCGTCCTTGGGCGCGATCCAGAGGACCGTGCCGGACTTGCGCATGCCGAGACCCTTGGCGTCCATGATGATCTGCAGGGCCTGATCCCATGGCACGTCCTTCAGACGCAGCGTGAGCGCGCCGGTGACGGTGTCGGAGGTGACGATGTTGAAGTTCGTGAAGTCCGCAATCACCTGCAGCAACGAACGCACTTCGATGTTCTGGAAGTTGAGCGACAGTTTTTCGCCGCTGAACCCGGGGCCCTGCGTCAGCTTGCTCAGGTCCACCTTCTTCTGGCGGATTTCCACCACGAACTGGTTGTCGCTCTGGTAGGCGCTGTGCTCCCATTCGCCGATGGGATCGATGGTCATCCGAACACGCTCACCTTGCTGCGATGTCGTGACGATCTGCACCGGGGTGCCGAAGTCCGTCACATCCAGGCGGCGGCGCAAGCCCTCCGGCAGCGACGATTTCAGGAATTCGACCACCAGGCCCTTGCCTTGCTGACGCAGGTCCACGCCGACCTGGTTGTTGGCCAGGCCCACGATCACGCGGCCCGCCCCATCGCTGCCGCGGCGGAAGTCGAGGTCACGCAGGGGGAGGACGTCGCTGTTGCGGTCTTCCGCAAAAACCGCCACCGGCGCCGGTTGCGCCGCCGCCGTGTTCGACACGGGCTCCAGTGCCACCATCAAGGACTTGCCCTGGATTTCGGCACGGTACGACGTGGGTTGCTTGAGGTTCAGGACGACGCGGGACCGGTCGCCTGCCTGAACGATGTTCACGGACTTCAGATTGCCTTGGTTGACTTCCACCAGCGACTTGCCTGTCGCATTGGTCGTCGCCGGAAAATCGAGCGCAATCCTGGCCGGGGCCTGAATGGCAAAACCGGTTGGCAGGGTGGAAAGGGGTTGCGACAAATCGATGCGTACCAATTCGGTCCCGCCCTGCATGACCCCCTGGACGGCTTCGATGGCGGTCTGGGCATAAGCCCAGGTGCTGCCCAGCGATGCCACAGCAGCCAACAACAACGCTCGATAGCGTGCACCAAAACTGTTTTTCTGAATCATTTCTTCCCCTCTTGGAGATCGAGCGTGGTCTGACGCTCTATCCAGTCACCCGTTGCATCCTGAACGATTTCCCGTAACTGAATGGCTGTTTCAGTGATTTGGGTAATCCTTCCATAATTCTGTCCAAGGTAATTGCCGACCCGAACCTGGTACAACAAGTTATCCACCTTGAGCAAGGCCGTCGGCGTGCCGGTTTTATTCAAACTGCCGACCATGGACATGGTATCCAGGGGATAAGCTTCCAAAGGCTCCTTGCGACGCGCCATTTCCGGCGCAATCAAGGTGGCGTTGGCCGCCAATTGGGTCGAATCGCGCCTGAGGGCCTGTGTCAATTTGATGGAATTGAAGGGATCCGTTGCTCCATCCGCCTGATAGTTCTGCGGCTGGAATTGCTTGGGTTCGGTAAGGGGGGTAATGCGCGGCTTGGTGTTGGCACGCAAATCCGTCATCCACTGGCGAAGCTCGTCCTGACCCGAAGATTCACAACCCATCAACGCCGCGCAGACTGCCAGCAAAGCGATGTGCCACATTCTCATTTCTTCGCTCCACCCGCTGCCTGGCGCTGCGCCTGAATTTCTTCAGGGTCCAGATAGCGGAACGTTCTCGCCGTGGCTTCCATCGTGAGGGTGCCGCCATCCTTGCCTGCAGGGAGGATGGAAATATTATTCAGCGTCACGATCCGGGAAAGATTGGCAATATCAGCGGCAAATGCACCGATATCATGGTATCGGCCTGTCACTCTAATAGAAATCGGCAACTCCGCATAATAATCCCTGACCACGATCTGGCCCGGCTTGAACGATTCGAACTGCAAACTGCGACCCAGGCCTGCCTGATTGATATCAGACAAAAGAGCCGCCATCTCCGCCTTGCTCGGCAACTGCTTTTCCAGCTGGATCACATACTGCTGCACCTGCTCGCGCTGCTTCTTGAGCGCGTCCAGACTCACGGCCTTTACGAGCTTCTTTTCATAATCGGCGCGCAAGGTGAGTTCCTTGGCCTGCTCGGCTTCCAGCTCCGCCTCGTACTCATTCAGCTTGAAGAACCACAGGAAGGTAGCGATGCCCGCCGCGATGGCGATGCAAAGCAGGATTCTCGGCAGCACCGGCCACAGAGAAGGATCTTTGGGATCAAGGTTGCGGAACTGCCGCTGCAAGCTGGACTGCAGCGCCACAAAGTCCACGGAAGACGCTTTTTTCGTTGCCATGATCACTTTCCAACCGCTTTGGGCGCAGTGGCAGGGGTACTTGCAGCGCCAATGGCTTTTTGCGCCTCGCTCGTGCGCATCAGCCGAAACCGGAGGTTGAAGGAGGCCACGCGGCGCTGCTCCCTCGGGTTCAGCGCGATGTTGGCCGCAACGATCTCTACCAATTCGGGCTTGGAGAACCACGGTGTGTTGTCGGCCAGATTGCGCAGCATCTCCGACACACGCTCGTTCGATTGCGCCATCCCCTGCATCGTGATCACCTGGTCGACTTGCTTGAGATTGGTAACGTAAACCCCATCTGGCAGCTGTTGAACCAACTCATTGAGCAAGTGCACTGGCAGATTGCGATCCGACTGCAGGTCTTCCACCGCCTTCTGGCGCGCACGAAGGGCCGCGATTTCTTCTTCGATGGTCGCGATTTCCTTGATCTGGCCTTCCAGAACCTTGATCTCGCTTTGCAGGAACGTGTTCTTGTCCTGCTGGGCGGTGATCACCATCTGGTACCACCAGTAGATGCCGCCGGCAATGGCAAGCCCCACCAGAAAAGACGCGAACATCGTCGCCTGGAACGATTCCTTGCGGCGTTTTCGGGCCGCCTCGCGATGGGGAAGCAGGTTGATGAGAATCACTGCAGGAACCTCCGCATGGCCAGACCACATGACGTGAGGTAGGAAGGCGCCTCGCGCACCATCTTCTTCAATCGCACGGCGCTTCCGATTTCCATGCCGTCGAACGGGTTGATGGCGGTGCAGGCACAGCCTGAATGCTGGGTCACAGCCTCGGTCAAGCCAGGCAGTGGCGCGGAGCCGCCCGCGAGCATGATGTGATCGACCCGGTTGTAGGGCGTGCTGGTGAAGAAGAACTGCAGCGCACGGCCGATTTCCTGCGCCATGCTTTCCACGAAGGGACGCAGCACGGCCGACTGGTAGTCGTCCGGAAGGTCACCGCTGCGCTTCTTGCCTTCGGCCTCTTCCAGCGAGAACCCGTATTGCCGCACGATCAATTGCGTCAGCTGCGCCCCCCCGAAGGCCTGGTCGCGGTCGTACAGCACTTCGTCGTTGCGAAGCACCTGCATGCTGGTGGTCAATGCGCCGACCTCGAACAGCGCGACCAAAGCATCGTTGCCGTGGTTGGGCAGCGCTTCGATCAGGCGCCCCGCAGCCAGCCGGGAGGCATGCGATTCGATGTCGACGATCACGGGCTTGAGGCCCGCCGCTTCGGCCAGGCCCTGACGGTCCTGCACCTTTTCACGGCGCGACGCCGCGATCAGCACATCGACATCGCCGGGCGAGCTCTTGCTAGGGCCGACCACGCAGAAGTCCAGGCTCACTTCATCGAGCGAGAACGGAATGTACTGGTTGGCTTCGGATTCCACCTGCACTTCCAGCTCCTGCTCGGACATGCCGCCGGGCAGGGTGATGCGCTTGGTGATGACGGCCGATGGCGGCAAGGCCAATGCCACGTTTTTCGTGCGGGTGCCGCTCTTCTTGACCAGCCGGCGCAGGGCCTCGGCGACCTCATCGAATTTTTCGATGTTGCCGTCGGTGATCCAACCGCGCTCCAACTGCTCGATCGCACATCGCTCCAGTACCAGCCCTCCCGCCTTGTCGCGCCCCAACTCCACCAGCTTGACGCTCGAGGAACTGATGTCGATACCCAGCAGTGGCGCGGACTGGCGACTGAACAAAGACCCCAAAGAGATCAAGATTAGCCCCCGTAACTTGCCAATTTGACGCAACAAAACTTAACACTTCACATGAATGCTATCAGTAAGGTTGCAGGCCAGCCAAGAGTTTTACGGCGCTGTTACGGACCGAACGTTGTCAAAAGCACACGCTCATTTGCCGCCTCTTCCGATACCGATATTCATGCGCCTGTGGTATAGGTGCGCCACCCTTTGGCGTGATTTGGCAGACGGGTGAGGCCCATATTTTTATAATGGCCGGTTGCTCTCTCCTGGAACGCTATGCCGTCATCACCTACCGACAAGACCCCCAACCCGAATCCGCCGAAACGGCCGGCATGGTGGCGCTGGATTGTCCGAAGCGCAGCGTGGTTGCTCGGGCTGGCGGCGGCCGGCGCCGTGGGCGTGGCGCTCACGATCGCCGTGGCGCTGACGGTGGCTTACCCCAACCTGCCGGACATTTCGGACCTGGCGGACTATCGGCCCAAGCTGCCGATGCGGGTCTACTCGGTCGAAGGCGCTTTGCTGGGCGAGTTCGGCGAGGAACGGCGCAACCTCACTCCCATCCAGGACATTCCCAAGGTCATGACCAACGCGGTGCTGGCCATCGAAGACGCACGCTTCTTCCAGCATGGTGGCGTGGACTACAAAGGCGTGGTGCGCGCAGCGCTGGCCAACATGGGCCGTGTGAAGAGCCAGGGTGCCTCGACGATCACGATGCAGGTGGCCCGGAACGTTTATTTGTCATCCGAGAAAACATTTACCCGAAAAATTTACGAAATATTACTAACCTTCAAATTGGAGCACCTGCTGACCAAGAACCAGATTCTCGAGATCTACATGAATCAGATTTATCTCGGAAACAGGGCATACGGTTTTGCGGCAGCTTCGGAGGCTTATTTCGGCAAGCCCCTGCAGAACATCTCCATCGCAGAGGCCGCCATGCTGGCCGGGCTGCCCAAGGCCCCCTCGGCCTACAACCCCATCAGCAACCCCAAGCGCGCCCGCATCCGGCAGCTGTACATCATCGACCGCATGCAGGAGAACGGTTTCATCACCGCGCAGGAGGCCGCCGCCGCCAAGGAAGAGGACCTGAAGATCCGCTCAGGCCCGGATTCCACCCGCATCCACGCCGAATACGTGGCAGAAATGGCCCGCCAGCTCATCTTCGCCCAATACGGTAACGAGGCCTACACCCGCGGCCTCAACGTCTACACGACCCTCAATGCCGGCGACCAGGAAGCCGCGTACGTCGCCTTGCGCAAGGGCATCATGGATTACGAACGCCGCCAGCACTACCGCGGGCCGGAGAAATTCGTCGCCCTGCCCACCAATGCCCAGGAAGCCGAGGACGTGATCGACGACACCCTCGCCCTGCATCCCGACAACGGGGATGTGATGTCGGCGGTGGTGCTGGAGGTGACGCCCAAGAAGATCGTGGCGGCGCGCGCCAGCGGCGAGCCGATCGAGATCACCGGCGACGGGCTGAAGCCGGCCCAGTCGGGCCTGAGCGACAAGGCGCCGCCGAACGTCAAGATTCGCCGCGGCGCGGTGATCCGCGTGATCCAGACCCCCAAGAAGACCTGGGACATCACCCAGCTGCCGGAAGTCGAGGGCGCCCTGGTGGCGGTCGATCCGCGCACCGGAGCCATCAAGGCCCTGGTGGGCGGCTTCGATTTCGACAAGAACAAGTTCAACCATGTGACGCAGGCATGGCGCCAGCCAGGGTCGAGCTTCAAGCCATTCATCTACTCGGCCGCGCTGGAAAAAGGCTTCACGCCGGCCACCGTGGTGAACGATGCCCCGCTGTTCTTCAGCGCCGGCGTCACGGGCGGCCAGCCCTGGGAACCCAAGAATTACGACGGCAAGTACGACGGCCCGATGACCTTGCGCACCGCGCTGGCGCGCTCCAAGAACGTGGTGTCCATCCGCGTCCTGCAGGCGGTCGGCCCCAAGAACGGCCAGGAATGGGTATCCAAATTCGGCTTCGACGCCGAAAAGCACCCGCCCTACCTGACCATGGCGCTGGGCGCGGGGTCGGTCACGCCCATGCAGATGGTGTCGGCCTATTCGGTGTTCGCCAACGGCGGCTACCGCGTGAACCCCTACCTGATCAGCCGCGTCACAGACCACAAGGGCCGCATCCTGTCGGACTTCCAGCCGCCAGCCACCTCCGACAACCCCCGTGCGATCGATGCGCGCAACGCCTTCGTGATGGACAGCCTGCTGCAGGAAGTCACCCGCTCCGGCACGGCGGCGCGTGCGCAGGCCACGCTCAAGCGCCCCGACCTGTACGGCAAGACCGGCACGACCAACGATGCCGTCGATGCCTGGTTCGCCGGTTTCCAGCCCACGGTGGCCGCGGTGACCTGGATCGGCTACGACACGCCCCGCAACCTGGGCAGCCGCGAAACCGGCGGCGGGCTGAGCCTGCCGATCTGGATCAGCTTCATGGAGCGCGCGCTCAAGGGCGTCCCGGTGGCGGAGCCTACCGTGCCGCCCGGCGTGGTGAACGTGGGCGGAGAATGGTTCTATGAGGAGTTCGCCCGCAACGCGGGTGTCGCCAGCGTGGGCATGGAAGACGCCTCCGCCGCCGTGCCCGGATCGCCGCCGCAGGCACCCCCGCCGACCGAGGAGCGCAACCGGATCCTGGATCTGTTCCGCAATTGACCCCATGGACCGCCGGCACGCGGTCCCACCAAAAAAAGCCCTTGCGCGGCCATCGCGCAAGGGCTTTTTGTTACAGACCGAAGGCGATCAGGGCGCGAAAGACAGCGCCAGTCCCGACTGCTCGCTGGCGCTGCGGTCCAGGGCTTCGAAGAACTCGCCCGCCCCCTTGGTGTCCATCCAGCGCTGGCCGTCGAACCGGTAGTGGTAGCCGCCGGACTGTGCGGCCAGCCAGATTTCGTGCAGCGGCTTTTGCAGGTTGATGACGATCTGGCTGCCGTTCTGGAACGCGATGGTCACCATGCCTCCGGAGCGTTGTGCGTCCAGGTCGGCGTCCGAGGTGTCGTTGATGCGATCGCAGCCTTGCTCGACAGCGAGCAGGAGCTTTTCCGCGTGGTCCAGGAATTCGAGGTCAGTCATTAGAATCGGCGGATGTTGAGAGCATCGCAAATTCTAGTCAGGACGCTTGCCCTTGCTGCGAGTGCGGCGGCCCTGTCGGGCTGCGGCCAGCGCGGCCCGCTGTACCTGCCCACCGACCCCGCTGCCAGCCAGCGGGCCACCCTGCCCCAGACGCTGGACCCGATGCGCGACACGCCCACGCCGGCGCCGATCGTCCCCACCGCCCCCTCCCGTTCCGCTTCCTCCCCGACTCCATGACCTTGCCTGCCCTGCCCGGCCATCCCCACATCGCCCACCGCGGCGACGCACTGTTCATCGAACAACTCCCCCTGGCCGACCTGGCGCGGCAGCACGGCACGCCGCTGTACGTCTATTCGCAAGCGTCCATGCTGGACGCGCTGGCCGCCTACCAGCGCGGCTTTGCCGGCCGCCAAGTGCAGATCTGCTACGCCATGAAGGCGAACTCGTCGCTGGCGGTACTGCAGCTTTTCGCGCGCCAGGGCTGCGGTTTCGACATCGTGTCCGGCGGCGAACTGGAACGCGTGCTGGCCGCCGGCGGCGATCCGCGCAAGATCATCTTCTCGGGCGTCGGCAAGACGCGGGCCGAGATGCGGCAGGCCCTGCAGGCCGGCATCGGCTGCTTCAACGTCGAGAGCGAGTCCGAACTGGACGTGCTGAGCGAGGTGGCCGTGGCCTTCGGCACGAAGGCGCCGATCAGCATCCGCGTCAATCCCAACGTGGACCCGAAGACGCATCCCTACATTTCCACCGGGCTCAAGGGCAACAAGTTCGGCGTGGCACACGAGCGCATCGTCGCGGCCTACCAGCATGCCGCGTCGCTGCCGGGGCTGAAGGTGGCCGGCATCGACTTCCACATCGGCTCGCAGATCACCGACGAGACACCTTACCTCGACGCGACCGATCGACTGCTCGACCTGATCGAGGAGATCGAGGCCGCAGGCATTCCGATCCACCACATCGACTTCGGCGGCGGCCTGGGCATCGACTACAACGGCGACACGCCACCGGCCGCCGATGCGCTGTGGGCCAAGCTGCTGGCCAAGCTGGATGCGCGCGGCTTCGGTGACCGCCATTTCATGATCGAGCCCGGCCGCTCGCTGGTGGGCAATGCCGGGGTGTGCGTGACCGAGGTGCTGTACGTGAAGCCCGGCGAGCAGAAGAACTTCTGCATCGTCGATGCGGCGATGAACGACCTGCCGCGCCCCGCGATGTACCAGGCGTTCCACGCCATCGTGCCCGTGCAGGCGGCCGCGGCCGGCGCAGCGGCCGGGGTGTACGACGTGGTGGGCCCGGTCTGCGAGAGCGGCGACTGGATCGGCCGCGACCGCACGCTGGCGGTGCAGCCGGGCGACCACCTGGCCGTGCTGTCGGCCGGCGCGTATTGCAGCTCGATGGGCAGCAACTACAACACGCGCGCCCGCCCGGCCGAAGTGCTGGTGGATGGCACGCAGGCCCACCTGATCCGCGCGCGCGAATCGGCGGCCGACACCTTCCGCCACGAGAAACTGGTGGGCTGACTGGCCAACGCTTGATTCGCATCAAGCCCCGTGCACGGGGGGCGGCCTACATTGGCATTTTTCAAGAATGCTGCATGCCATGGCCCTGGAACCGCTGGAACTGTACCGAGACAAGCACCACGCCTGCCTGATGTTCTCCGACCTCATCGAGGAGGACGGGCAGGCCGTTCAGGCCAATCAATTCCTGATCGTGGACGGCGACACGGGCGCCATCATCGACCCGGGCGGCAACCTCGCCTTCAACGAGCTGTTCATGGGAATGTCCAAGCATTTCCCGCCGCACAAGCTGTCGTACCTGATCGCCTCGCATGCCGACCCGGACATCATCGCCTCGCTCGACCGCTGGATGACCAGCACCAAAGCCACGCTGGTGATCTCGCGCGTTTGGGAGCGCTTCGCGCCGCATTTCACCAAGGTCGGCAAGACGGAGAACCGGGTGATCGGCGTGCCGGACGGCGGCGGCCACCTGCCGCTGGGGCGGCACGAGCTGGTGCTGCTGCCAGCGCACTTCATGCACTCCGAGGGCAACTTCCACTTTTACGACCCGGTCAGCCGCATCCTCTTCACGGGGGACCTGGGCGTGTCGATGACCTCGGGCACCGAGGCGCGCGAGCCCGTGACCGATCTGGCGCCGCACATTCCGCGCATGGAAGGGTTCCACCGCCGCTACATGGTGTCCAACAAGATCCTGCGGCTGTGGGTGCGCATGGTGCGGCAGATGGACATCGCCATGCTGGTGCCCCAGCACGGCGCGCCGATCATGGGACCGAAGGCCATCGGCGATTTCTTCGACTGGATCGAGAACCTGATGTGCGGCATCGACCTGTTCGACGACCGGGCCTACCAGTTCCCCACGGCCTTCATCGACCCGGCCACGCGGCAGGTGCGGCCGGCCCTGCACGCCGTGCAGGGGAGATCCTAGCCAAAAAGGCCTCCAGCACAATCAGTACTAGGGCATATTGCTATTCTTTTAATAGCATCATGCCGTGCGGGCGGCCACCGGGCGCCGGGCGTAGCGCTTCCACACGCGCCAGCCCAGCAGCGTGCCCAGGATGGCCGCGTACACCGCCACCTCGGCGAAGTTGTTCTTGCCCGCGCGCATCCAGAAAAAGTGCAGCAGCGCCAGCCCCGCGACCGCATAGACGATGCGGTGCAGCGCCTGCCAGCGCTTGGCGCCCAGCCAGCGGATGGCGCGATTGAACGACGTGGCCGCCAGCAGCGTGAGCAGCACGATGGCCAGCGTGCCCACCAGGATGAAAGGCCGCTTGCCGATGTCGTACACGATCTCCGGCCAGTCGAAGCCCATGTCCAGCCAGGCGTAGGCCATGAGGTGCAGCACCGCATAGAAATACACGAACAGCCCCAGCATGCGCCGAAAGCGCGCCAGGGCCGGCGTGCCCGTGATGACGCGCAGCGGCGTCACCGCCAGCGCCAGGCACAGGGCCCGCAGCGCCCAGTCGCCACTCTCGCGGATCAGCGCCTCGGCCGGGTTGGGGCCGAGCCGGTCGGTGGCGGCGCCGAACACCAGCCACGCCAGCGGCAGCAGGCACAGGGCGAACACCACCGGCTTGGCGGCGGGATGCATCAGCAGTTTTTTCATGGCGGCGGCCCTCGAAGGCGCTGGCGGCGGGATGTCGGACTCGGGGCGGGTCAGTAGAACTTCTTCAGGTCCATGCCGGCGTACAGCGAGGCCACCTGGGCCTCGTAGCCGTTGAACATCAGCGTCTTGCGCTTCTTGGCGAACAGGCCGTCCTCGCCGATGCGCCGCTCGGTGGCCTGGCTCCAGCGCGGGTGGTCCACGTTCGGGTTCACGTTGGAATAAAAGCCGTATTCCTGCTTGGCGGCCTTGTTCCAGGCCGTGCCCGGCTCCTTATCGGTCAGGCGGATCTTGACGATGCTCTTGGCACTCTTGAAGCCGTACTTCCAGGGCACCACCAGCCGCACCGGCGCGCCGTTCTGGTTGGGCAGCACCTCGCCGTACATGCCGAAGGTGAGCAGCGTGAGCGGGTGCATGGCCTCGTCCATGCGCAGCCCCTCGGTGTAGGGCCAGTCGAGCACGGCGGAGCCGACGAACGGCATGGTCTTCTTGTCGGCCAGCGTGACGAACTCCACGTACTTGGCGCTGCCCTGCGGCTCCACGCGCTTGAGCAGCTCGGCCAGCGAGTAGCCCACCCACGGAATCACCATGGACCAGCCCTCGACGCAGCGCAGGCGGTAGATGCGCTCTTCCTGGGCGCTGAGCTTGATGAGGTCCTCGATGCCGAACTTGCCCGGCTTGTTGACCAGCCCCTCGACCTCGACCGTCCAGGGCGTGGTCTTCAGGGTGTGGGCGTTGCGGGCCGGGTCGGCCTTGTCCACGCCGAACTCGTAGTAGTTGTTGTAGGTGCTGGCGTCCTTGTAGTCGGTCACCTTTTCCATGGTGTTGGCGCCCGCCACCGCCGATTTGCCGCCGGCCAGGCCGCCAGCTTGCCCGGACGCGCGGCCTGGGCGCCGGCATCGCGCGCGGCCCAGGTGGCCAGGGCCGCCCCGGCAGCGCCGCCAGCCATGAGCTTGATGAGGTCGCGCCGGCCTTCATAGACGGCGCGGGGGGTGATTTCGCTGCTGGCGGCGTGGATGAAGCCGTTGTCTCTGCGGGGAATCGGCATGGGGAATCCTTGTGGTTCGGGGGGACGATGCCGGTTATACGCGCACCGGCCCCGAAAGGATTCATTGTGGGCTACAACGTTCCGTAGCTGTGCAGCCCCGACAGCCACATGTTCACGCCCAGGAAGGCGAATGTGGTCACGCCCAGCCCCACCAGCGCCCACCAGGCGGACACGGTGCCGCGCAGGCCCTTCATCAGGCGCATGTGCAGCCAGGCCGCGTAGTTGAGCCACACGATCAGCGCCCAGGTCTCCTTGGGGTCCCAGCTCCAGTAGCCGCCCCAGGCCTCGGCCGCCCAGAGCGCGCCCAGCACCGTGGCGATGGTGAAAAAGGCGAAGCCCACGGCGATGGCCTTGTACATGACATCGTCCAGCACCTCGAACGACGGCAGACGGGCCGCGATGCGCCGACGCCCGAGCAGGATGCCCGCCACGATGAACGCCGACACGCCGAAATACACCATCCAGTAGCCGCCGCCGTTCTCGGTGGCGCCCTGGCGGAACACGATGGGCTCGAAGCACAGCACCACGCCCAGCAGCCACAGGGGCGCGAGCTTGTACCAGCGCGTCTCGCCGGCCTGCTGCTTGATGAGGTAGGCGAACGCCACCATGGCCGACAGCGCGAAGGTGCCGTAGCCGATGAAGTTGGCGGGCACGTGCAGCTTCATCCACCAGCTCTTCAGGGCCGGCACCAGGGGCTGGATCTCGTGCGCCTCGCGCACCACGGTGTACCAGAGCAGAAAGCCCACGGCGGCGCTGACCACCAGCATGACGAAGCCGCCCAGCGCGCGGGTCTCGTACTGCGCCTCGTAATAGAGGTAGAAGGCCGCGGTCATCCAGCAAAACAGCACGAACACCTCGTACAGGTTGCTCACCGGGATGTGGCCCACGTCGGCGCCGATGAGGTAGCTCTCGTACCAGCGCACCAGCGTGCCGATGAGCGCCATGCCGATGCCCACCCACGCCAGGCGCGAGCCCAGCAGCGACAGGGTGCGGCCCTCTCCGCGGGAGAACATGCCGATCCAGTAGAACGCCGTGCTCATGAAGAACAGCATGCTCATCCACAGGATGGCCGACTGGCTGGACAGGAAATACTTGAGGCCGAACACCGTGTCGGCGCGCGCCAGGCTGCCGGCGCCGTCCTGCTGGTATAGGCCGATGGCCGCCAGGGCGAAGGCCGCCACCACCACCATCAGCACCCGCAGCGGCCGCCAGAACCAGCCCAGCCAAACGGTGCAGGGAATGGCGCCGAGTAGGATGCCTTTTTCGTAGACATCCATGAACGCGCCGTAGCGCTGCAGCGCGAACAGCCCGCCCGCCGCGACCAGCGCGGCGAAGACCCAGTCGAAGGCATTGCGCCGGGCCAGGAACCCCTCGTTCAGGGTGATGGTGCGGTCGGCGCGATCCGTGCGATCGCGGGCAGCGTCCGTGGCGGCGGTGTTCATGCGGTGTCTCCGTGGGGCCGCGCCCCGATGAGTTTGTCGGTGAGCCGGGCGAACTCGCGGTCGCCGTCCAGGGTCTTGCGGTTGCTCGACAGCGCCATGGTGGCCTGGGCGCCCCCGTCCTGGGGCACCAGCCACACCCACAGGCGCCGTTCGCGCACGTAGAGCATCGAAAACACGCCGATGATCAGCAGCGCGCAGCCAAGGTACACGATGTTCTTGCCCGGCGCGCGGGCCACCTGGAAGACACTCGCCTGCACCTGGGTGAAGTCCTTGAGCTCGAACGCCAGGGGCACGGGGTAGGCCTGCGCGTCGCTGAGCGACAGCACCGCCTGCGTCATGAACGCCTGGGTGGCATCGCTCTGCGCCAGGGGTTTGAGGCCCGCACGCTCGCGCGTGAGCTGGGCCAGCTCGAACAGCGCGCCGTTCAGGATGCGGATCAGCACCTCGCCCGCCCGCTCGCGTTCGGCCGGCGGCACGTTGGCCTCCATGAAGTCCGAGATCGCCTGCAGGCCGCCGCGGCCCGGCGCACCGCCCTTGCCCGTGGTGGCGCCTCGCCGCGCGCGTCCGCCCCGGCAAAGA
>NZ_BAAJYS010000021.1:0-31714 GCF_057543315.1 Acidovorax sp. KPB24-07 | reverse complement strand
CCGCGTCCCGCCAGTGCCCGGCGTCGTCGCCGAACACGCTGGTCACCCCGATCAGGTCGATGCGCAGCGGCGCGACGCCGGCCAGGCGCTCGCGCAGAACCTCGCCCGCCAGCCGCGCGCGTGCTTCGGCACGGGCCCCGGCATAGGAAATCTCGCCCTCGGCGAACCAGCCGGATTCGAAGCACACATTCACCTTGAGCGACGGTGGCCGCACATGGCCGCTCACCCCTTCCAGCCGCACACGGTCGGTGCCGGCCGGCAGCACGCGCGCGGTGGTGATGTCGGCCACCACATCGGGCGTGAGGTAGGCGGCCGGGTCGTGCAGCTCGTACAACAGCTGCTCCTTCACCGTGCGCTCGTCGATGCGCCCGCCTGTGCCCGCGGGCTTGGCGATGGTGCAGTGGCCATCGGCGTCGATCTCGGCGATGGGGTAGCCCAGTTGCGCCATGCCCGGCACGTCCTTGTAGCCCGGGTCGGCGAAATACCCGCCGGTGACCTGCGAGCCGCATTCCAGCAGATGCCCGGCCATGGTGGCGCGCGCCAGCCGGTCCCAGTCGTCCGGGGCCCAGCCGAAATGCGCGAGGGCCGGCCCCACCACCAGCGAGGGGTCCGCCACGCGGCCGCACACCACGATGTCGGCGCCAGCGCGCAGCGCATCGGCGATCGGCTGCGCGCCGATGTACGCATTGGCGCTCACGATGGGGTCGGTGGGCAGGGCTGCGACCAGCGCCTGGGCCAGCACGGCACGGTGCCCGTCCCCGCTCAGGTCGTCGCCCTGCACCACGGCGATGCGGGGGCGGCGCGCGCCCAGCGCTTGGGCCAATTGCTGGATGCGGTGCGCAGCACCCAGCGGATTGGCCGCGCCGAAATTGCTCACGATGCGAATGCCGTGCTGCAGGCACTGCGCCAGCACGGGGCGCAGCAGGTCGTCGAGCAACGGCTCGTAGCCGGCGTCCGGATCGGCACGACGCGCCAACTGGGCCAGGGCCAGGGTGCGCTCGGCCAGGGTTTCGAAAATCAGTACCGCGGGCTGGCCGCTGTCGATGAGGGCCTGCACCACGGGTGCGGCGGCATCGGTGCGGTCGCCCGAGAAGCCGGCGGCGCAGCCGACCAGCAGGTTTTTTGGGGGGGGCATGGTTGTCTCCTGCCGGCCAATGTAGGCTCCGCGCGTTATTCTGTGAAATAGATAATCAGGATCAATTCATCCAAATCTTCAATGAATATCTCCACACGGCAGATCGATGCCTTTCTCGCCCTGGCCGGCCAGCGCAGCTTCACGCGGGCGGCCGCGCACTGCCACCTGTCGCAGCCCGCCTTCAGCGCGCTCATCCGCACGCTGGAAGATGCGATGGGACTGAAGCTGTTCGACCGCAGCACGCGCCACGTGGCCCTGACGGCGGAAGGAGAGGATTTTCTGGAATCCGCGCGCCGCATCCGGGCCGAGGTCGACAACGCCTTCGCCGCGGTGCACGACACCGCCACACTGCGCCGGGGGCGCGTGGCGATCGCCCTGCTGCCCTCGCTCGCGGCGGGCTGGCTGCCCGGTGTGCTGGCAGCGTATCGCGCAGCCCATCCCGGCATCGAACTGGACATCGCCGATGTGCTGTCGGAACCCTGCATCGAGCGGGTGGCCACGGGCAAGGCCGATTTCGCGTTGGCGGCCATCCGGGCAGATACGCCGGAATTGCAGGCCGAGCCGTTCAGCAGCGACGGCTTTCACCTGGTGTGCCGCGCCGACCATCCACTCGCGCGCCGCCGACGCAGCGGCGGCAAGGTCGTTGCGGTGCAACCCGCCGACCTGGCGGCGTTCCCTTTCGTGCATCTGGCCCGAACCAGCAGCGTGCGCCAGTACCTGGAGGCAGCGCTGCACCCGCAGGCGATGAACACGCTCATGGAAGTGGAACAGCTCGCCACCGTGATGGGCATGGTGCGCGCGGGCCTGGGCATCAGCGTGGTGCCCACGCTCACGCTTTTCCACTTCGACCAACCCGGGCTGGTGACACGGCCACTGGCATTGCCGGGGCTGACCCGCCAGATCTACCTGGTGCGGCGCCGGGACCGCAGCCTGTCGGTCGCGGCCCAGGCGATGTATTCCCTGGTCATGGAGCACCGGCCTTGAGCGCCATCAGGCGCTTCTTTTTTTCATAGCAAATTAAGCCGTGGATAAAGCGGTACAAGCGGATTGGACTCAAGACCTGGACCCGGCCGTGGCCGCGCCGTACCGGCTCAGTGGTGAGGCGGCGGCTCCTGCACGGGTGGCCCATCGCCTCCCGGCGGGTCTTCGACGGGCGGTGCAGGCGTCCAGGCGGGCTGGGGCGGCGTATCCAGCGGAGGCTGCGGGGTGGTCGGGGTCGGAATGGGGATGGAGGACGCGTGCATCGATGGCCTTTCAAGGGACATTGAAAACGTGGGGATCGGCGGTGCCGCTGCAGCGGGCGAAACAGGCGCCTGGCAGCATGAAGCCAGCCCTACTCCGTCTTCTTTCGGTCATCGAGCTCGCCGATCAGCGCCGCACCCTGGCGTGAGGACAACCGGGGTTCCTTGTGCGCATCGCCCCCGTAGTCCAGGCCCAGGCCGCGTGCCGAGCCGGAGGCATCGACGGCGGCGATCGGGCCTGTGGGATGCTCATGCACCGCGTCTTCCGGCGCGCGGTTGGCGTACGTGGATTCGTCACCACTGGCTCCGAAGCGCCGGGGGCCTTCGCCATCGCCGCGGTTCTCGCCGTCCACTTCGCCACGGCCGCGCGCGTCGTCGCGCATTCCATAGAGGTTGAAATGGCCCTGATCGCGCTGGCGATCCTGCTCGGGCGTCAATTTGTCATGTGCCATTTTTTTTCGCTCCTGAAAAGGAAGCTGCCAGCCTATGCCGCGCATGGCCAGGCAGGTGTAGGACCAGCGCTTCCAACGGCCGGGCACTAAAAATCGGGTGAAAGTTGCTCCAAAATACTGTAAATTCATACAGCATCAACCCAAGGAGCACGCCATGGAAACGGAAGAACTCACCTACACGGTCACCCTGCGCGACTATCCGGAAAACCTGCCCGAACGCGAGCGCACCAACGCCGAACGCCGCTATGCCAAAGCGATGGAAAAGGCCTTCGGCTCCGCCGCCCAGGTCGCCGCGGCACTGGACACGCTGCGCAGCCTGGAAGAGTCGCCGCCCGAAGTGGTGCCTCCTGCCGATCTCGCCTTGCTGCGGCAATGGGGCAAGGCCAGTACCGCGGCGCGCCAGGCCGCGTTCCAGGGCTTGGGCGAGGCAGAGAGCGCGTACTTCGACGTCCATCTGGCGGGATGAACTGGCGTTGTTGCCCGTCCTTTCCCCAGCCATTCCCACACCCATGGGCTTCGACCAAATCGCCATCGCTTTGCTGGGCGCCGCCGCGGCGTGGCTCTCTCAATCGCGCCACGAGGAACGCCGGCGCTGGGCCTGCATCTTCGGACTGCTGGGACAGCCCTTCTGGTTCTATGCCAGCTGGACGGCGGGCCAATGGGGCATCTTCGCCGTCAGCGTTCTCTACATGGGGGCGTGGCTTCGCGGCCTGTGGATCCACTGGCTGACCGCCCGCGAGGCGCCGCAGGGCATCGGTACCATTCAACTGACCCCGCAACGCAGGCCTTGACCGCCGCCCACGGCCATCGCGGTCGATGGCATTGACCTGCCGCAATCGTCCTACGCGAAACCAGCGAGTGACAGACCTAGCATGGCGCTCCCATTCCATCAGGAGCCACCCATGTCGGACGACGCCACGAAAACTGCGGAAGACCGCAAACTCATCAGCCTGGCCGAGGACTACGAGGTGCGCGACTGGGCCCGGTCTCTGAATTGCACCGAGGACGAGTTGCGCAGCGCGGTGAAAGCCGTGGGCAATTCTGCGCAGGCGGTGCGCTCTTATCTGGCGAATCGGTAGGTGCTCGCCATGTGGGAAGAACCAGTTGGAAAATTGGCAGATCTTCGGCAAGTGTGCATGCCGGACTCACGTGACAACGTGCTGGGCGCGGATCCAGCGCAATTGCCGCAGCAGGCACATCAAGCGCACGAGGCCCGTGTGCAAATGAGCCATTCGGAGGCGCCTTCGCGCCAGCTTTCCTGAGGGCCCAGCAAGAGTTGATCAGCGCTTGGCAAGGCCTCTGCCCTTGCACTGCCATGCCCGCATCATCGAGGTGAGCCATCCATTTTGCACAATCCACCACTTTCCATGCAGTGGGACAACAGATTGGTCAACAGCGCCTAATATTGACCTGTCGACACTCCCTGTCGACACCTCCCTTTCTTGCTCTTGAGCAAGTTTCAGCCCGCCTTGTGCGGGCTGCCTTTTTTGTGCAGCCGCTTTCAGTCGCCTTGGCGATCTGATGCGTGAGGAATGCATTCAAAGGTGAAAGGAAAGCACTGGATGCAATCGTCCACACTCAGACAGAGGATGGCCAGCCCCGGTGTATATCTGTCTATTAGGTGTCGTCAGTGCGCTGTTTCGCTTCGACCATGAACGCCCCCCAATCGTCGTAACAGAACTTGGTGTCGCAGTGCATGCGAGATGACGATCTGCTGGCAGCGGTTCAACCTGAAGAATGAGCGCTTCCAACTTTCAGTCGCCAATCAATAAGTTGAATACACCCACCATCCATAGGTGCTGTAACCCATCGCCCCGCCTGAACCTGGGCTGGATCTTGCGACTTCCCCGTCTAGATGGACCAGGCCCAATCTATAGTCTGCTGGATTTGTGGACCAGGGAGTGCACTTCTTTATCAATGCCGGTGTTGTGGCTGGAGCAGCGCATGACGGGTCCGCCGAAATCGCACTATTCAGAGAATGCAGCGCAGCCTGAGCTTGCGCATACGAGACGGAAAGGGAGAACCACCTCCATCCCGTCCAAGGCTGGTTGGTGGAAAACGCTGACCCTGGCTCGGTTGTCGAGTACGTGGTTCCAGGGTTGAACGACGTGCCGATGATCGGGCTCTCCGTTGCTTCATCCCTTGCGATGCTCTGAATAGGAGCCGGCGGCTCGCCACCGGAGGGGAAATCGAAGGCCCACACACCAAACCAGATATACCTCGATTGACTGCCGGTTTTCTCTTCAAGCGTAAACGACGGCCCGACATGCGCTCTTGCTTTGCCCGCGGTGTGAGCAGTCGGCACTTGGAGCATCAGAGAGAAATTAAATTTGCTGGTTGGCCCTCGCCCGAAAGGCCGATGGTCGACGTCCTGGGAAAACGCATAGTCAAGATTGCCACCCATGATGTTCCGATGGTGGCCGACCGGCGTTCCATCTGCATTGAAAACCGGCACACCATTTTCGATTCTCTGGTTCCAAGGAAGATTGTAGGCATTCAGCATTGCGCCATAGCGTGGCGAAACTACCCCACCATCGAGCACGTCGTGCGCTGACACAGCTGTTCCGCCATAACTCGCCCCGGGCTTACTATGCTGGTAGTTTTCCAGCGGGCTCGGTACCGCAAGACCCGTAAAGTCACCAAGATTCCAGCCGCTAAATGCGACGCCATCCTGATTGAATGCTGGATTCATTGCCGCAGTTGCATTGTCTACCGACCAAATTGGTCGGTTGTATAGGTCGGGGCTAAATACCGTTAAATCGAACTTGACGTTGCCGGCAATCCCTCCCACTGGGGGAGACATGACGTAGAAATAATCAGTCCCAGCCATGGCGACGCCGGCCGCCAAGCCAAAGACAGTTGTGATGAGAGATTTATTGATCGATTTCATTGATTTCCTCCTATTCCTGCCCGATGGCCAGCCCAAACACTGTGGAGGCCCGGAGTAACGAACCTTAGAATCGAAGGCTTACTTGTAGCTTGCTTCTACGAGAAAAATCAGGTTGTAGCGAACCCAAATATTTTGGTCGGGTCGACCCAAAATTTTGACCGCCATTGTTTTTGGGGTCTTTGGCAGCCAGCGAAAAATCAGACTTTGGAGGCATGATGCCTCGGAGGGTAAAGTCCCAGGTGAAATGAAAAGCGACGCTAATGGTCGCGTTTGCTCTTTTGAAGCTCTCGCATGATCTGCTTCCCATGCGGCGTATCAGTTGAAGGTTCGTAAAGTCCGCTTTCACAGGAAAAACGGACATGAAGAGGAGCAGATTCACCGACGAACCTAACGCAGGGAGGTCAAGCTGAACAGGGTGTGGCGTGACGACCACCTCCATATGCATCCTCTCTGTGAATGGTTCGTTGGAAGACAAACCTCAACGCCCCAGCGCCTACCAACTTCGCCTGTATGAAATAGAAGTCACATGTGGCAAGAATGCGCTACGCAGCAAGCCCTCGCCTCTCTTGATGGCAGAGGGTTCTGCAGAAAATCTGCCAGAGACGAACAAGAAAAAAGCACTTACCGCGTAATCGCCGTAAGTGCTTGATTCAATTCATATCTTTGGTGGGACGTGCGGGGGTCGAACCCACGACAAACGGATTAAAAGTCCGCTGCTCTACCAACTGAGCTAACGTCCCAACCTTTGCCACATCGGCATGGAACCCATGCAGCAAAGCCTCGAATTATAGCGTCTTTTCCAGGCGGATCTACCGCTTTGGCACGGTTGCAAGCATGTCCAAGACCCATCCGGCAGCGCATTGGCCAAACGTGGCGGTCACCGCCACTACCGAACCATAGCCATGGCAATTGAGTGAACCGTCGCCATCGCCGGCGATATCGCAGGACGCATGGGGAGGTGCCACCGCTTCCCGGCTGAACACGCACTGGACACCGATGCGGCGCCCCTCTTTCGCAGCACCATAGTGTTTGCGCAACCGGTAACGCATCTGGGCGAGCAGCGGATCGTGCGTGGTATTCGACAGATCGTCGATGTCCACTTTGTGCGCCAGCCGTTTACCGCCTGCAGCACCCACCGTCACCAGCCGATGCTTACCGCGAATCGCCCAGTCAGCGATCAACGCCTTGGTCTTGACCTGGTCGCAGGCATCCACGACCACATCGACCCCATGCGGCAACAAGGCCGGCCAGTTGCCGGCATCCGCAAACTCCTCGATGCAAGTCACCTCGCACTCAGGATTGATCTGTCCAATGCGGTCTCGCATGGCTTCGACCTTGGCTTGGCCCACCGTGCTGGACAGGGCATGGATTTGGCGGTTGATATTGGACTCGGCCACCTGATCCAGGTCGATCAATGTGAGGTGCCCGACACCGCTGCGCGCCAGCGCTTCCGTAGTCCAGGAGCCCACGCCGCCAATGCCCACCACGGCCACATGCGCGTTGCGAATGCGCGCGGCGCCGTCCACGCCATACAGACGCTCCAGGCCGCCGAAGCGGCGCTGGAGATCGGCGGTGCCGGCATCCTGCATCGCGTTGACGTGCGAATGGATTTCTGTCGAAGGCTCTACCGCGCCGCTCACTTCAGGCGCGACAAGCGTTCTTTGGCCGCTCCAGCCGCTTCCGACTGGGGGTAGACGCGGATCAGGTCTTCCAGCGTCTTGCGGGCGGCGCGCGTGTCCTTCAACTCGATCTGGCAGTTGGCGATCGACAACGCAGCCTCCGGGGCACGCGCATGGTCAGGCGCAGCAGCCAGCAAGGCCTTGAAGTTGTTGATGGCTTCTTTGTAATCGCGCGTAGCGTATTGGGCATTGCCCAGCCAGAACCTGGCGGAAGGCGCATAGCCGCTGCGCGGGTACTGCTTCAGGAAATTTCCGAATGCGCTCACGGCATCCGGAAACTTGCCAGTACGAAAGACCGCCAGCGCCGCATCGAAATCCCGCTTTTCGGCGGGGTCGGCCTGGAACTCCTGACCATCCACCGTGACCTTGGCAGGTTCGAACTGGCGCAGCCGTTCGTCAACGCCTTGGGCGATGTCTTTCTGGCGGCGCTGCAGCTCGGAGACATCCCGAAGCAACTGCTCGTTCTGCCCACGCAGATTGGCCTGCTCAGCCCTCAGGGTTTCGATCTGCGTCTGCAGATCGAGCAGGCTTCGGCGCATCTGGGAAGTCTCGTCGCCTGAGCGACGAAGATCGTCACCCGCACGCTGATTGGCCTGCTGCAGCGTGTCTACACGCTGACGCAATTCCAGAATGGCGCGGCGTGCTTCTTCATCCTCGAACAGCGCGGCATGGCTTGTCGGAGCGAAAGCCGCCGACAGGGCCAAGGCCAGCAGGGCAAGTGCCTTGCGGGGAACCACCATCTGCGCGCTCATCAACGGTAAGACAGCTCAACGCGGCGATTCTGGGCGTACACGTCTTCCGTGCTGCCCTGTGCCGCAGGCTTTTCCTTGCCGAAGCTCACGGCTTCCATTTGCGCTTCCGACACACCGAGCAAGGCAAGCGAACGGCGCACCGCTTCAGCGCGCTTTTGACCCAGGGCCAGGTTGTATTCACGGCCGCCACGCTCGTCGGTGTGGCCTTCGATCATGACCTTGCGGTTCTGGCCTGCCTTGATGAAACGGGCGTGCTGCTCGATCAGCGACTGGAACTCCGGCTTGACCGCGTAGCTGTCGTAGTCGAAGTACACGATGCGGCTCACGCCGACCGGGCCTGCGCCGTCGCGCGCCGACTGGCTCAGGTCCACGGGAGCGACGCCGCTTTGTGAAGCGCCATTGGGGTTGGCGCCACCATTGCCTGGCATCGTCGAAGTAGCGCCCTTGTCTTCCACAGGCACGTCTTCCAGCTTTACGCCGGAGCTGCAGCCAGCCACGATGGCTGCAGCGATGAAGATGGCGGAAATGCGTTTGAAGGGAAAGCGGTTCATTGAAATACTCCTCAAGTCCAAATGATCAAAAAATCGAAAGATGACGGTCACTGTTTTTGGAACGGGCCCCAGTCGGGCTCGCGGATATCACCGCCCTGCCCGGCCAAGCGTGCCTTGATCTTGCCGTCCAGCGTGGTCGTCATGAGCGCTTCACGGCCTTGTTGCTGCGTCGCGTAGACGATCAGGCGGCTGTTGGGCGCAAAGCTGGGATTTTCATCTGCAGTCGTGTCGGTCACGGCCGTGGCCGTACCCGTCGCCAGATCCATGACGTGCAGCTTGAACGCACCGCCAATGCGCGAGACGTAAGCCAACCACTTGCCATCGGGGCTGATGCTGGGAGAAATATTGTAGGAACCAGTGAACGTCACACGCTCGGCATTGCCGCCCGAAGCGCCGACTTTGTAGATCTGCGGTGCGCCGCCCCGATCGCTCACGAAGTAGATGCTCCGGCCATCGCTCGAGAACATGGGTTCGGTATCGATGCCGGTGCTCTGCATGAGACGGCGAGGCTCGCCGCCATTGGCATCGATGGTGTATAGCTGCGAGCCACCGTCGCGGCTCAGAGTCACGGCGAGCGTGCGGCCGTCGGGAGACCATGCAGGCGCGCTGTTGGAGCCCCTGAAGTTGGCGATCAGGCGGCGCCGGCCCGAGGCCACATCGTGCACATACACAACCGGCTTGCGTGACTCGAAAGACACATAGGCCAATTGCCCACCGCTGGGAGACCAAGCCGGCGAAATGATGGGTTCCGGGCTGGACAACGCCGATTGCGCGTTCTCTCCGTCCGCATCGGCCACCCAGAGGCTGTAGCGCGGGCCGGACTTGGTGACATAAGCAATGCGGGTCGAGAACACCCCGCGCTGGCCCGTGAGCTTTTCGTAGATGAAATCAGCGATGCGGTGGGCAACCAGACGCAGGTCACCCTGCGTGACCACGAAGCTCTGGCCGCCGAGGTCCTGGCCGCGCACCACGTCCCACAGGCGAAAGCGGATGTCGAAGCGACCGTCGGGCAAGCGCGCGATGCTGCCGGTCGTGAGCGATTCCGCGCCCTTTTGCTTCCAAAGGGCGACGTCGGGGCGCGACGTTTCGTCGAGCGCCGGCCCGGAAGAATCGACCGCCCGGAACTGGCCACTGCGCTCCAGGTCGGCCTGGATGATGGCCGAGATCTTTTGCGGGGACTGCGCCTCACCACGGAACGGCGAGATCGCAAAGGGAAGCTGGGTCAAACCCACGCCGGTGATTTCGACCCTGAATTGGGCCAGTGCAGGCAGTGCGGAGGAAGAAACCAGCGCGGTGATAGCGTGCCGGCGAGAAAGGTGCGGCAGGGCCGCAGCAAGAATGGAGGATGGATTTCGGTCAATAGTCATTGGCAGCCATCGGATACCGAGCAAATGCCGGTGGACAGACCGTGGATGTTACACACTGGGGGGATACCCCTGTGACAAACTGTGCAAGGTTTGGATGCGGTCCTACGTAGAATCCGCGCCTCATGCACGCCCCAGACCCCCGCCCCCTTCCGGCTTCCGAGCAAACCGCCCGCCTCACCCTGGCCACCAGGCTCCGGCGGCTTTCCGTTTACTTCGGCAACCAGCGCTCCGCATGGACACTCGCCGTGCTGGCCACGCTGGTCGGAGCGGTCACTGAGCCCCTCATTCCCGCGCTGCTCAAGCCCTTGCTAGACCAGGGATTCACCGAAGGCTCCTTGAAACTCTGGATGGTTCCGCTGGCCATCATGGGTGTGTTTCTGGTACGGGGATTGGCGCAGTTCGCGGGGCAATACGCTCTCGCCCGCATTGCCAACGAAGGCATGATGAAGCTGCGCGAGGCGCTCTTCGACCGCCTGCTCGCAGCCGAAATGGCCCTGTTCACGCGGCAGTCGGCCAGCACCCTGTCCAACACCGTGGTGTACGAAGTGCAGACCGGCGCCACGCTGCTCGTGCAGGCGCTGATGGGGCTGTCTCGCGACGGATTCACCCTGATCGCCCTGCTGGGATACCTGCTCTACCTCAATTGGCAGCTCACGCTCATCGTCGCCATCGTGGTGCCGGGCGTGGCCTGGATCATGAAGACGCTGTCCCGGCGGCTCTACCGCATCACCAAAAGCAGCCAGGAAGCGACCGACCAGTTGGCCTATGTGGTGGAAGAAAACGTGCTGGCCCATCGCATGGTTCGGCTGCACGGTGCGCAACCCAGCCAGTCGCGGCGCTTCGGTGTTCTGAGCCAGAGCCTGCGCCGGCTGGCCATCAAGGCCACCATCGCTTCGGCAGCGATGACCCCGCTCACCCAATTGCTCGCCGCTGCAGCCCTGTCGGGCGTGATTTGCGTGGCGCTCTGGCAGAGCCATGCCAGCGGCGACCGCGATGTGACCGTGGGTGGCTTTGCGGCATTCATCACCGCGATGCTCATGCTGATCGCACCGATCCGCCGCCTGGCGGACGTGGCCAATCCCGTGACCCGGGGGGTCGCGGCCCTCGAACGCGGATTGGCCCTGCTGGGAGACACCCGGGCAGAGGACGGAGGCGACCACGCGCCCGAGCGCACCTCGGGAGCCATTACCCTGGAAGACGTCACCGTGGCGTTCGGCGACGAGCAGGCCATGGCCCTGGACCGCGTGAACCTGACCGTGCACCCTGGAGAAACCGTGGCGCTCGTAGGCCCGTCCGGCGCCGGGAAAACCACTTTGGTAAACCTGTTGCCCCGCTTCATCGCGCCGAGCGCCGGCCAGGTCCTCCTGGATGGCCAGCCTGTGTCGCGCTGGAACCTGCAAGCCCTGCGGTCGCAATTTGCCATGGTCAGCCAGGACGTGGTGATGTTCAACGACACGGTGGCAGCCAACGTGGCGTTGGGCGGCGAAATCGATGAGCAGCGCGTTCAGGACTGTCTGGCCGCCGCGAACTTGGCCGAGCATGTGGCGGCGCTGCCTTCAGGCATGCACACCGTGGTGGGCCACAACGCGACGCAGCTGTCGGGCGGGCAGCGCCAGCGCCTGGCCATTGCCCGAGCGCTTTACAAGGATGCGCCGATCCTCATCCTGGACGAAGCCACATCGGCACTGGATACCGAATCAGAGCGTCTGGTACAAGACGCGCTGCAGCGCCTCATGCAGGGGCGCACCACGCTCGTGATCGCGCACCGCCTGTCTACCATCGAGCATGCCGACCGGGTGGTGGTGATGGAGCGTGGACGCATCGCCGAACAGGGCACGCACGCCGACTTGATCGCCCAAGGCGGTCTGTACGCCCGGCTCCAGGCCCGCCCTGCGGGGCACTGAACCTCCGCTGCGCTCAGGTCCGACCGAGGGCGGAAACGCTTCGCCGCCTTACCACTGTCCGCGGCGGGGTTGCCGCCGGCGCACGGCCTCAGCCACGAGTTCCTCCATGTCCTTGCGGTCGGCACGCCGCGCGAAGTCAGCGGCACCCAGACCGATCTGATTGCGCAACGTGGGGTCCGCTCCTTCGTCCAGCAGCAGCTTGGCCACGTCGGCCGTGCCGTAGCTCACCGCCATCATCAAGGGCGTGGTGCCGTTGGGCGAGGCGGCGTCAATGTAGGCGTGATTTTCCAGTAGCAGCGTGGTGATGGCCGCCTGCTGCGGCGTGGTGCCGGAAGCTGCATAGTGCAGAGGTGTCCACCCTGTCTTGTTGACATCGGCATCCTTGGCAATGAGCGCGCGCGCCGCCTCGACATTGCCCTTGATCGCGGCCAACATCAGCGGGCTTTCATCCTTGACGTTCCGCTCCTCCACCTTGATACCCTTGGCCGCCATCAGCGCCGCAAAGGCGCGCATGGAACCTTCTTTCAAGGCAAGCGTGAGCGCGACCTCACCCTTCGGATTGCGCGTATTCGGATCGAATCCCCGGCGTACCAGCGAGTTGATGCCGGAGTCGTCGTCGCGCAATACGGCGGTAAAGAAATCCTCATACGCACCGGCGTGGGCACATGCGCCGCACAGCGCCGCGGCGGCCAAAGCAAAGGAAGCAAGCACTCGGCGACGGACCATCATGATGGGGTGGCTCCAGAAAAGAACAGTGTGTCGAAATTGCGGCTCGTGGCCAGCGCCACCTCCTGCACGGGCATCCCCTTGACCTCGGCCAGTTGTTGCGCCACGAAAGGGACATACGATGGGTTGTTGGTCTTGCCGCGGTAGGGCACCGGCGCAAGGTAGGGGCTGTCGGTTTCGATGAGCATCCGATCCAGCGGCACGAAAGCCGCCACATCCCGCAAATGCTGGGCGCTCTTGAACGTCACGATGCCGGAAAACGAAATGTAGTAGCCCAGATCGAGGGCCGCGCGAGCCACCTCTGCGGTCTCGGTGAAACAGTGGAATACCCCGCCAGCCAGGTTTCCAATCCCGTTCTCGCCCTCTTCGCGCAGGATCGCCAGGGTGTCGTCCGACGCGCTTCTCGTATGGATGACCAGGGGCTTGCCGCACGTGCGGGCAGCACGGATGTGCGTGCGGAAACGATCACGCTGCCATTCCAGATCAGCGATGCTGCGCCCTCCTTTCCGATCTTCCATGCCGTAGTAGTCGAGACCGGTCTCGCCGATGGCTATCACCCTCGGCAAGGCAGCACGATCGAGCAGGTCCTGCTCGGATGGTTCGGCAATGCCTTCGTTGTCGGGATGAACGCCCACGCTGCTCCAGAAGTTGTCGTAGGCCATGGCCAACCCGTGCACATCGGAGAACTCTTCCAGGGTAGTGCAGATGCAGAGCGCACGATCCACGCTGGCATCGGACATGGCCTGGCGAATGGCTGGCAGTTGGGAGACCAAATCAGGAAAGGTGAGATGGCAGTGGGAATCTGTGAACATGCGCAATCCAAACAAAAATGCCGACCGGCAGTCGGTCGGCATGGCAAAGGCGCGGGGCGCTCAGAGGGTCTGGGTCGGCCGGTCCGACCCCAGACTGGTTCCAAGCAACTCTTCGATCTTGAGCTTGAGAATGCGGGATTTCTCATCCCTCGGAAACTGAATGCCGACACCCTGTGTCCGATTCCCGGCCGCCCGCGCGGGGGTCACCCAGGCCACTCGCCCCGCGACGGGATACCGCTGCGTGTCTTCCGGCAACGTCAGCAGCACGTAGACATCATCGCCCAGCTTGTATTCGCGCTGCGTCGGCACAAAGATGCCGCCTTCGGCGAACAAGGGGATATAGGCCGCATACAGAGCCGCCTTCTCCTTGATGGCCAGCTGCATGACGCTGGGACGGGGCGCGGTAGAGGGGCTGCTCATGGTCTTGGGGCGTCTTCTTCAATGGCGCGAGTGTAGGGTGTTTCGCGCCTGCGCAACAAGCGCTTCCAGCATGAGCCCCGCATTGAAGGGGTGATCGGCGGTACGTGCCTCTTTTACCAAAGCCTTCGCCCAGCGGCTCAAGGGCCCGAGGCCCGGCGGCGTCGGCAGGTCCGCCACTGCAAAGTAGCGTGGCGCCGCGCCGACCCGGCACGCCATCAGGTCATGGCAAATTTTTTGCAACGCGTCCACCGCCTGGGCAGGAGAGGCATCAGCCAACGCCGTGACATCGCCCCGGGCGACCGCCTTGGGCAGCTGCGACCACGATTGCGGGCTGCGTCCGGCGCGGGCCAGGCTCAGTGCGTCGTCGGGACGACCGCCGCATGCACGCAGAAATGCGCTGGCAGCATCGGATTCCAGACCTTGCTGAACCAGCCAATTCACCATGTCGGATTCAGACGGCCATTGCATCGTGTGCCCCAGGCAGCGGCTTCGGATAGTGGGCAGCAACTGGTGCGCGGCCTCGGTGGCCAGGACAAATCGCACGTCGCCTGCCGGCTCTTCCAGCGTCTTGAGCAACGCATTGGCCGTGACGTTGTTCATCTGCTCGGCCGGGTACACGAGCACAGCCTTACCACGCCCGCGGGCGGATGTGCGCTGCGCGAACTGCACGGCGTCCCGCATGGCATCCACGCGGATCTCGCGGCTGGCCTTGCGCTTCTTGTCGTCGATCTCAGACTGCGCCTTCTCCGGCAATGGCCAGCCGCGCTCCATCATCTGCGTCTCGGGCATGAGTACACAAAGATCCGCATGCGTTCTGACCTCGACCGCATGGCAACTGCCGCAGTGACCACATGCGCCATCATTTGTGGGCGTATCGCACAACCAGGCTCGTACCAACTCCATCGCCAACGCATACTGGCCCAGCCCGGACGGGCCACTCAGCAGCCACGCATGACCCCGCTGTGCCAGCAGCGTCTGGCGTTGTGCGGCAATCCACGGGGCGATCAATCGAGGATGGCTCATGGTGCACCCGCGCCGACGTCTGAAGTGCCCGACTGCAGCCAGCCTCGCTGGACAAGCGCGCCTGTCAATTGCGACCACACGGCATCCCGGGGCTGTCCTGCGTCCAGGCGCACGAAGCGCTGCGGCGCAGCAGAGGCGCGATCGGCATAACCCTGCCGCACCCGGCCAAAAAAACTCGGCAGGCTGCGATTCGAAGCGATCGGGGGTGCGTGCATGGGCCAAGCGTGCTGCGGCTGTCTCCGGAGGGAGATCGAACCAGATCGTCAGATCAGGATCACGCATTTTTTCAGGCTCCAGTGCGTTACCTGATTGGGTGATGCGCTCCAAAATAGATAGCACCTTCGCATCAAAGCCGCGTCCTCCACCCTGATACGCGAAAGTAGCATCCGTGAAGCGGTCGCATAGCACCACCTCGCCCCTTGCCAACGCAGGCTCGATCACGCAGCGCAGGTGGTCGCGGCGCCCCGCGAACACCAGCAGCGACTCCGTGAGAGCGTCCATGGCGTCATTCAGCAAAAGCGCGCGAATCTTTTCCGCCAACGGCGTGCCGCCGGGTTCCCGGGTGACCGTGACGGTCTGGCCGTGACGCCGAAAGGCAGCCGCCAAGGCATCGATGTGCGATGACTTGCCCGCACCGTCGATGCCTTCGAATGTGATGAACCGTCCCGCTGGCTCCATGGTGAACTTTCTGCCGGGTTGGGGCGTGGTCAAGGCTGCCCCCGCTGGTAGCGGTTGACGGCCCGGTTGTGCTCATCGAGGGTCGGGCTGAACTGGCTGGTCCCGTCGCCTCGGGCAACGAAATACAAGGCGTTGGTCTTCTCCGGCTGGACTGCAGCGATGAGCGAGGCCTTGCCCGGCATGGCGATGGGCGTCGGGGGAAGGCCGGGACGGGTGTAGGTGTTCCAGGGCGTGTCCGCAAGCAGGTCACGTCGGCGCAGGTTGCCGTCGAATTTTTCACCCAGACCGTAAATCACGGTGGGATCGGTTTGAAGCAGCATGCCCGCCTTCAATCGGTTGCTGAAGACGCCCGCGATCTGTGCGCGGTCGGAAGAACGGCCCGTTTCCTTTTCCACAATGCTCGCCAGGGTGAGGGCTTCGTCGGCGCTTCGCAAAGGCGTGTCCGCCGCACGTTGCGCCCAAGCCGCCTCCAGCCGCCGGTCCATGGCATGCATCGCCCGGCGAAGCACGGACAAATCGCTGCTGCCTTTGGCATAGGTGTAGGTATCGGGGAAAAAGCGGCCCTCCGCCGGCACGCCAGGGCGCTCGAGGCGCGCCATGATGGCGTCGTCAGCGAGGCCTTTGGTATCGGGCTTTAGCTGCTCTTCGCGCGCCAGCGCCTGGCGGACCTGCCGAAAGGTCCATCCCTCTACCAAGGTGACGGCGCGCAGAGCCTCTTCCCCACGCACGAGTTTTTGCAGCAGCTCGCTTGGGGTGGTGCCTGGCGGAATTTCGTAGTTCCCGGCTTTGATCAGGCGATCCTGACCGGACAAGCGAAACCAGGCGTAGAGCAGACGTGGATCGGAGTCGACACCGGCGGCGACCACATCACGCGCTACACCGCGGGGCGTAGTGCCTGGCTCGATCGCCAACTCCAGCGGCTGCGCGGAGGACACGCCGCTGCGAACGGGCATGGGCTGGTGCAACCACCACACCGCTGCCGCAGTGGCGGAGCACACAATGACTAGCAACAACGCGAAAAAAACGACGCACAACCTTGGCAGCCTGTAGGGAAGTAACCGGGCATCATAATTCAGCCATGACTTATCCCTTGAACGGCATAGCCCCCCTTTCCCACCTCGGCGTGATTCGCGTGGAAGGGGAAGATGCAGCGAAATTCCTGCATGGCCAGCTCACCCAGGATTTCGCGCTGCTGGGTATGGATGAGGCCCGATTGGCCGCATTCCTTTCCGCCAAGGGACGGGTGCAGGCAAGCTTCATCGGCTTCAAGCGCAGCGCCACGGAAGTGCTGTTGATCTGCAGTGGCGACCTGCTCGCTCCTACGCTCAAACGGCTGTCCATGTTCGTGCTGCGTGCCAAGGCACGGTTGAGCGATGCCACGGCAGATTTCGCGCTATATGGCTTGGCAGGGAATGCGGTGACCGCTCTGGCAGCGGGTGAGCCACCCTCACCGTGGTCCAAAGCCGAGCGGGACGTTGCCACCGTGGTGCATCTGTATCCGGCAGTGGGTCAGCCGCGCGCAATATGGGTGGCACCGACCACCGCCCCTGCGCCGGTCGGGAATTTGCTCGCACCCGGCATGTGGGAGTGGGGCGAAGTTCAGAGCGGAGTCGCGACTCTGACAGCCCCTCTGGTGGATGTGTTCGTGCCCCAGATGTTGAACTACGAATCCGTTGGGGGAGTGAATTTCAAGAAGGGCTGCTATCCCGGCCAGGAGATCGTGGCTCGCAGTCAATTCCGCGGCACGTTGAAACGACGCACCTATCTCGCCCATGCAGCCCGTCCGATCATGGTGGGATCAGAGGTGTTCGCCGCCAACGATGCAGAACAACCCTGCGGTTTGGTCG
Organism: Acidovorax sp. KPB24-07; assembly: GCF_057543315.1. Taxonomy (NCBI): domain Bacteria; kingdom Pseudomonadati; phylum Pseudomonadota; class Betaproteobacteria; order Burkholderiales; family Comamonadaceae; genus Acidovorax; species Acidovorax sp. KPB24-07. Next base: position 14,237 of record NZ_BAAJYS010000021.1, on the reverse strand, counting down.
TGCAAACAGCGGAGTCTCCCACGGGGGGCATGGACGCCCTGGTGTCGCTGCAAATCGCCTCCACGGGCGAATCGCTTCGCGCAGGCGGCGCAGAGGGCGTGCCCCTTGCGTTAGGCACGCTACCTTATGCTTTGCTGGAAGACATCTGAGTCGAACTGAAGGCCTGAATGACGGTTCGTGCAGGCCCTTGGATTGAATTCGCTCTGTCGGTGAGCAGAATCATTTTTTTCGTAGCACCTGCCACTTGCGGCTCATCCAGTTTACGGGCCCCAGAAGCAAAATCGGAGAGCGCAACCATGGCTTCGTCACGGGTGGCCCAGTGGTCTTCGGGTAGAGGCAGGTTATGGCCGTCTACCTGGATCTGTGCGAAGTAATAGCGTCCTGCCTTGCTCAGACACAACTCGGCTGTGTAAGTAGCCCCGTCGGCCACTCCAAAAACTGTCTCTTGCGCGTGTTTCTCATGCATCTCGAGCCCTTTCAGAACTTTTTCCATTCTGAGCAGGTGGCCTCACAGTTTTTGTAGGCGGCTTGGCCTTGTGCAAGTCACGCCACGAACAATTCATGGGCAATCTGAAATCGGCAAACACCACGCGCACAAGAAAAAAGCGCTGCAACCTTCCGATTGCAGCGCTTTGGTGATTTTGGGGTGGCTGATGGGGCTCGAACCCACGACAACAGGAATCACAATCCTGGACTCTACCAACTGAGCTACAGCCACCGCAGACTTAAATTATACCCACAAATCAATCGATCTCTGAGAAAAAGCCATCAATTTTCCAGAACAGGCGCAACCGCTGGGCGAGGTACCTTGAACTGCACCTTGAAGCGGTCTTTCAGCAATTCGTAATATGCCAACGCTTCAGCGGAACCTGCAGCCTGCGCATACTGCTGATGTTGTTGGCGGTTTGCCGCCTCATCAGGGGCAGGACGGGGCACCAAGCGGTTGACCTTCACCACAGCGTAGCCCTGGGCGCCCAGGCTCACGCCAGTCCATGAAGGCAAAGCATCCACATTGGACTGCAGCGCGGCATCGATCACAGGCCGAGGCAGATTCTGCGGCTGATCCCGAGAGACGGTGAGCGCAGGCGCGAGGCCTGTGGCCGATGCAGGTGCAGCCTTCCAGGCCGCAAGCTTGGCTTCACCTTCCTTGCGAGCCATTTCCGCGGACTTCTCAGCCACATACAAATCCTTAACGCGGGCACGAACATCTTGCAGCGGCAATGCACGCGCAGGCGTATACGACGTGATTCGCCCGGCCACCAGGGCGCTGGGCCCGGTTTCGATGGCTTCGGTGTTCCGCTTGTGCTCCAGCGAATCCGGGGAGAACAGAGCCTCCAGGAAGCGCTGATTGGCCAAAGGCCCCTGCGCCCCCGCAGCAGGCGTGCGCGTCACGCCATTGGCGGTCTGCACCTTGAGCTTGAGCTTCTCTGCGACGGATTGCAGACCGTCTGCCTGTTCGTACACCCCGTTGGTGAACGCTTCGGCCACTTCCGCAAACTTGCGTTGGGCCTGCTGCTGCTTCAGCTCTGTCTCTAGCGTGGGGCGCAATTGCTCGAAGCTGGGTTGCTTGGGCGCCTTGATGTCGGTCAACAAAATGATGTGATAGCCGAAGTCGGACTCCACCACGTTGCTGATCTCGCCCTTCTTCATGGAGAAGGCGGCATCCTCGAACGGTTTGACCATCGCACCGCGGGCGAAGAAATCCAGATCTCCGCCAGAGGCTGCGGAGCCAGTATCCTGCGAGTATTTCTTGGCCAATTCGGCGAACGTGCCAGGGGCCTTGCGAACCTGCTCCAGCAGTTCGGTCGCACGTGCCTTGGCTTTTTCACGATCGGCAGCAGGGGCGTCCTTGCTCGCATTGATCAGGATGTGGCTGGCGCGGCGCTCTTCCTTGCCAGCCAAGCGTTCCAGATTTTGCTTGTAATAGGTGCGCAGGTCTTCTTCGTTCACGACGATGCTGGACTGCACTGCATTCGTGTCCAGCACCACATATTCGATGTTGGCCTGCTCGGACTGCTGGAACGACGCTGCATGCGACGTGTAATAAGCCTCCAGGTCGGCATCCGAAGGCGTGACCTTGGTGGCGAAGTCGGCGGCATTGAAGCGCGCGATCTGGATTTCGCGCCGCTGATACAACGCGTCCAGCGCCAGTTGAGATTGTGCGTTGCTGCTGAAGGCCGAACCCAGCACACCCGACATCACCTGATTCACGGAAATGTCGCGGCGCACATTGGCTTCAAAACCTTCCGGCGTCAGTCCCTGCGCTCCTACGATGGCGCGATAGGCCTCCGCATCCAGCGTGCCATCCGGGCGCCTGAGATTCGCGATGGCAGGAATGCCCTGCAAAGTGCGGGCCAGCTGCGCGTCGCTGGCGATGAGGTGCATCTTCTGCGCGGCGGTCTGCAAAACACGATCACGCACCATCCGCTCCAAGGTCGCATAGCGCGCCTGAGGCGTGTCGAGCAGCTTGGCATCCACCGTGGGAGATTGCGCGCGAATGCGGTCCGTTTCAGCGCGATGGGCGTTGTCCCATTCGTCCTGCGTGATGTCGTGGCCATCGACGCGTGCGACCACTGGACTCTTGCTGGAGAAGTAGCTGCGGTCGATGCCGACAAGGACAAAAGACGGAATGATCAGCAAGAACAGCAAGAACATCACGATCTTGGAGTGCTTGCGGATGGATTCGAACATGTGCGATCTTTCAGTGGCGACAAAAGAAAAGGCGAACTCGCGTTCGCCTTTTTGTTCAGTGGTGGGTGCTGACGGGGTCGAACCGCCGACCTACGCCTTGTAAGGGCGCCGCTCTACCAACTGAGCTAAGCACCCCACCTTAAACATAAACCATCAGTTCAGAGCATCCTTCAATGCCTTGCCTGGACGGAACTTCGGGACTTTAGCAGCCTTGATCTTAATCGTATCGCCCGTACGGGGATTACGGCCGGTGCGCGCAGCGCGCTTGCCCACGGCAAAAGTGCCAAAACCGACGAGAGACACCGTACCGCCCTTCTTCAGGGTCTTCTTGACCGCCTCGATCGTGGACTCCAGCGCTCGCGCTGCTGCAGCCTTGGAGATGTCGGCGTTGTTAGCAATGTGCTCAATCAGTTCGGTTTTATTCACAAGAAGCCTCTCGGGAAAAGAGTGGATGGAATGTCTTTTGCAAATCTGGCCCTCCGACACGCGCCGTACCGAGCCGCAACGAAGTGGCACATCAAGCAGGCGGGGAAGGGCTGACACTGGGGCAGATTCTGCTGTGTCAGATTAAAGCCATCGACTTTCCGGGTGTCAATACAGTGCGCCGTTTTACGGCAGCGTAGCAGCGAATTCTAGACGCATTTGTGAAGCGGGCCGGGGCTTCCAAGGGCTTTTTCTCGGTGGCGTTGCGCCCATAGGCACATCCCGTATTGACAATCTGCTGGACGGAATTCCCGTGCTCGCACCACCCGTCCATCCACGATGCAATGCACCGTCACTTCTTGACCCGCGCCCGAATTTCCGGAAGCGCCTTCTGAAGGTAATACACCATCGACCACACCGTGAGCACAGCGGCAATCCAGATCAGCCATGTGCCCCAGACGCCCGTGTCGACCACGCCGAACAGCTGTCCGTCGTACAGAAGAAAAGGGATCGCGATCATCTGCACCGTGGTCTTGACCTTGCCCAGCATGTGCACAGCCACGCTGCGCGACGCGCCGATTTGCGCCATCCACTCGCGCAGTGCCGAGATTGCGATTTCGCGCCCGATGATGATCATCGCAACGAAGACATCGGCCCGCTGAAGATGCACGAGCACGAGCAAGGAGGCACAGACCAGGAACTTGTCTGCCACCGGGTCGAGGAAGGCGCCGAACGACGAGGTCTGGTTGAGCTTGCGCGCCAGATAGCCATCCAGCCAGTCCGTCGCGGCGAAGATGACGAACATCACCGTCGCGATGAGATTGCGCGTGGTCGGCTCCAGTGGCGCATAGAACACCCCCACGATCAAAGGTATCGCGACGATGCGCGTCCAGGTCATGATGGTGGGGATGGTCAGGAACATGCGGCGATTGTGTCATGCCCGTTCGGCCACCATCGCCGAACGAGGCCAATCCAGTCAACGCAGCGCGCGATAGATCTCCTCGGCCAGATCGCGCGAAATGCCCTCCACCGTGATCAGGTCCTCCACGCTGGCCGCTGCGACACCGCGCACGCCGCCGAACCGCTGCAGCAGCCGAGCCCGCTTCTTCGGCCCCACGCCCGGAATCTCCTCCAGTTGCCCCCCGCCCACACGCACCTTGGCCCGCGCCGCCCGCATGCCGGTGATCGCGAAGCGGTGCGCCTCGTCCCGGATCTGAGCGACCAGCATCAAGGCAGCGGAGTCCCGGCCCAGGTAGACCTTTTCACGCCCATCGGCAAACACCAATTCTTCCAGCCCCACCTTTCGGCCCTCGCCTTTTTCGACGCCGACGATGCGACTGAGGTCCAGGCCGAGTTCGGTGAACACCTCGCGCGCCATGCTCACCTGCCCCTTGCCGCCGTCCACCAGCACCAGGTCGGGCAGCCGGGCTTGGCCTGGCGCGGGCTCCGCGCCCCCGGCCTCGCGCTGCGCTTCCGCGACCTTGCTGTAGCGGCGCATGAGCACCTGCCGCATGGCTGCATAGTCGTCTCCGCCCGTGATGCCTTCGATCTTGAAGCGCCGATACTCGCTGCTCTGCATTTTGTGATGGTGGAACACCACGCAAGACGCCTGAGTGGACTCGCCCGCCGTGTGCGAGATGTCGAAGCACTCGATCGTGAGGGTATCGAGGTCCTCTTCGCTCAGGTCCAGCGCCTCGGCGAGGGCCCGGGTACGCGCCTGCTGCGAACCCTCTTCGGCCAGCAGGCGGGCCAGCTGGATGTCTGCATTTTTCTGAGCCATGTCCAGCCAGGCGCGGCGCTGCTCCCGCGGCTGGTGCACCGCCGTCACCCGCACGCCGGTCTGTTGGGACAGCGCATCGATCAATGCGCGATCGACCGGGTGGCTCACGATGAGCGCAGGGGGCACCGGCACGCCGATGTAATGCTGCGCGATGAAGGCCTCCAGCACCTGCGCCTCGACGGAACGCGCCGGTGCAGAACGCATGGACTGAGCCGACTTTCCTTCATCCACCGTGGCGCCAGCCAATTCACCGCCCTGCCCGCCTTCAATGGAAGCGGCCTCACTCGTGGACCCAGCGTCGTCCGCGGCCTCCTCTGCCTGGAATACGGCCGCAGCGTCTTCCACGTGCACGGGAAAGTACGCCCGGTCGCCCAGGTGCCGACCTCCCCGCACCATGGCCAGATTCACGCAGGCGCGCCCCCCCAGCACCTTCACTGCCAGAATGTCCACATCCTTGTCGGACACGGTTTCGATGGCCTGCTGGTGCAACACGCGCGACAGCGCGGTGATCTGGTTGCGTACATCGGCTGCCTGCTCGAACTCGAGGCGGCCGGAATGCTCCATCATGCGGGCCTCCATCGATCGCAGCAGCTCTTGCGTCTCGCCCCGCAGCATGGCTTCCGCATGCGCGACATCGCTCGCGTAGGCCTGGGGCGAGATCAAATCCACGCAGGGACCGGTACAGCGCTTGATCTGATACAACAGGCAGGGCCGGGTGCGGTTGGCAAACACCGTGTCTTCGCAGGTGCGCAGGCGAAAAACCTTCTGCAGCAGCAAGATGGTTTCCTTGACCGCCCAGGCCCCCGGGTAAGGACCGAAGTAGCGGTGCCGCTTGTCGATGGCGCCGCGGTAGTAGGCCATGCGCGGGAAGAGCTGGCTTGGCGCCTCGCCGGTGCCGTCCTTGCCGGCCACGCCGGTGATCTTGAGATACGGATAGCTCTTGTCGTCCCGAAACAGAATGTTGTATTTCGGATTCAGCGACTTGATGAGGTTGTTTTCCAGCAGCAGTGCCTCGGCCTCGGAGCGCACCACCGTGGTTTCCAGCCGGACGATCCGGCCCACCATGTGGCCGATCCGCGTACCGCCATGGGTCTTGGTGAAGTAGCTGGAGACGCGCTTCTTGAGGTTGCGTGCCTTGCCCACATAGAGCAAGGCGCCTTGCGCATCAAAGTAGCGGTAGACACCCGGCAGCGGCGGCAGCGCGGCCACTTGCGCGAGGAGTTCGGGGGAATGCACATCGGACATGGCGCTATTGTGGCCAGTCTCTGCGCCCCGTCGCATGCCGCAACGGCCAAGCCCTGCCGGATCAGTGCCCGACGTGCCCTTCGTAGGCCTTGCGGGCCAGCGCCATGGCCAGGATTTCGGAAGGATCGATCAATGTCCAGCCTTGCGCTTGCGGGGCCTGGGGCAAGGCCAGCGGGATTTCGGTGCAGGCCATGATCAAGGCGATGCCATCGCCATGGCGCCCACGCAACTGCCTGCCCACGCGCGTGAAACATGCCTGCGCCAACGCCAGGTTCCCGGCCTTGACCCCTTGGTAGATGCCCTGCATGAGTTCTTCACGCTCGGATGGCTCGGGAATCACGCATTCGATGCCATGGGCCGCCATGACGGTGTCGTACAAGCCCATGCCGTAGGTGCCTTGCGTGGCCAGCAGCGCCACTTGGCGGATGCCCGCCGCTGCAATTCGGCGGCAGTCTCACGCGCGATGTGCAGCAGGTCCACGGACGGCACCCGCTCCTGCAGTGCAGCGTGCCAGGCGTGCGCGGTGTTGCACGAGATGGCCACGGCGCGGGCGCCCACAGCAGAGAGTTGCTGCAGCACCCGCGCCATTTCGTCCAATGGCTGCGGTGCGTTTGCATCGCTGAGCGCGCGGGACCGGTCCGCCACCGGGACCTGTGCCATCCAGTGCTCGGGGTATGCCTGGTCCTGAACCGCCAAGCCATGGTCCCGCAGCCAGCGCTCGGACGCCTTGAGGAACAGGCGGGCGAAATCCACACCAGCCGCCGGCCCCATGCCGGCCAGGATGCCGACCTTCGCGGGCGCGCCAAAAAAAATGCGGTTCGCCGTTCATCGCAGCATGCTCGACATGGCCGACAGGCAATTGACCATTCGCACGGCCGACTCGGTGTCGGGGGCCTGAAACCGCACGGAGTCGGAGGCCACGCGCTCCAGCGTGGGCCACTGGCAGAACAGATCGGCCAGTGCAGGCGTCTGGGCCTGCACATCCACCAGAATCTCGCCCTCGATGCGAAAAGGCGGTACGGCAGCGCGATCCTGCACGGCTGCCGCCACGCCCGCCCGGATGGCCGCGCAGGACTGCGCCGGCGACAGGCTGATGCCGCTCGTCTGGCCCGTCGCCCGCTTGGTTTGCACGAACCGGGCCTGGGGAAACAGCGGCTGGGTTTCCGCGATGAACACGTCGTCACCCGACCCCATGATCACCGGCACCCCATAGGCGCCTGCCAGGGCGCCATAGATCCCCGCCTCGCCCAGTTCCTGGCCGTTGAAGGCGATGCGCGCGAAGGCGAAGCTGTTGATGGTGTGGGCCAGAATGCCGCGCCCCTGGGCTCGGGAGTGATAGCCGATGATGCACACGCCGTCCATGCCCAGTTCCACGCCCGCCACCATGCTCAGGTAGCGGGGCTTGCCCTGGATGGCCTGCGCGCGTTCGTCGAGCAGGTCCGGCGGCATGTTCCGGAAACCACCGTGCGAATCGTTCACGTAGACCTCGGAGGCCCCGGCATCGAAGGCGCCGGCGATCGCCGCGTTGGCCTCGGCCGCCATCAGGCGCCGCGCGCGCTCGTATTCGGGATTGCCGGGCCGCACCTGCTCGGGGTGGTAGACGCCCGCGACGCCTTCGATATCGACGGAAATGAGAATTTTCATGGAGGGGTCTTCAGGAAATCGATGCGGGCAGACAGGGCAGCAACCCGCGCAATGCAGGGCGGTGGTGCCCATCCCGGCCGGTGACGGGCGTGGCATGCCACAGGGCATGGACGATGGCCTGCTCCACGCTGTCGGCCGCTGCCTGGAACAGGCCGTCCAGCAAGGTTTCATGCAGCATCGGCGTGGCCGGCATGGGCTGGTCCGCCAGATGCGGCAGGGTGTAGCCCGTGGAGAACGCCAGGGCGATGTCGCCGCTGCCATGGCCGTAGACTGAGCCGGTGCGTGCCAGACCTGCGCCCGCGCGCAGGGCCAGGCGGTTCAGTTGGCGGGCATCCAGCGGCGCATCGGTGGCAAGCACCATGATGATGGAGCCGCGTTCGGTCTCCGCAGACTGCGCGCGCGCGCTGTCGTCCAGCAGGGTGGCCACTTCGGCACCGATGGCCTTGCCGCCCCATACCAGGTTCGGAAGCAGCCCGTAGTTGGCCAACACCAGTGCGCCGACCGTGCAGATGCCCCCCTGGCGCAGCGGCACCCGGCGCGACGCCGTGCCGATGCCGCCTTTCAGCTGGAAACTCGACATGCCCCGCCCCGCACCCACCGAACCCTGTGCCGCGCGCGCGCCGGCGTTGCCGCACGCCGCCAGGTAGTCGCCCCCGTCCAGGGCCATGCGCTGGATGTCGTTCAAAAAACCGTCATTGCACTCCAGCACCAGCGGATTGACCGTGGGCAGCGCCCTGCCCGTCTCCGGATTGGCCTCGATGCATTGGCGGATCTGCGCCTGGGCCATGGTGCCGACAGAGAAGGTGTTGGTCAACACGATGGGCGTCTCCAGTTGCCCCAATTCCGCCAACTGCACCAGGCCCACGCTCTTGCCGAAGCCATTGATCACCGACGCACCGGCCGGCACCTTGTGGCGATAGGGGTCCAGCCCATGCGGATGGATCACGGTGACGCCGGTCTGCACCGGACCGTCGTCGCGCGTCGCATGCCCCACGGTCACGCCCGCCACGTCGGTGATGGCATCGAGTGGCCCGGCCAGCAGGTTGCCGATGCGTGGCGGCACCAATGCCGCCGTGATGCCTGTCGAAGACGGTCTCATGACTGCCGGTCGATCTTCGGGTCGAGGGCATCGCGCAAGCCGTCCCCCAGCAGATTGAAGGCGAGCACGGTCAGGAAAATGGCCAGGCTGGGGAACAGCGCCACGTGCGGTGCGTTCACCATGTCCGCACGGGCCTCGTTGAGCATGGCGCCCCATTCCGGCGTGGGCGGCTGCGCGCCCATGCCCAGGAACGACAGGCTGGCCGCCGTGATGATCGAGGTGCCCACGCGCATCGTGAAGTACACGACGATCGAAGAGATCGTGCCCGGCAGGATGTGCCGCACGATGATGGTCCAGTCCGACGCACCGATGCTGCGCGCCGATTCGATGTAGGTCATCTGCTTGAGCACCAGCGTGTTGCCGCGCACCAGCCGCGCGAAGGCCGGCACGCTGAACACCGCCACGGCCACGATGACGTTCGTCATGTTGCTGCCCAGGATGGCTACCACGCCGAGCGCCAGCAAGATGCCGGGGAAGGCGAACAGCACGTCCGAGATGCGCATCACCACGCGGTCCCACCATCCCTCGTAGTACCCGGCCAGCAGACCGAGGGTCGTGCCGATCAGGCAGCCGATGAGCACCGACAGGAATCCCGCCGCCAGCGAGATTCGCGCGCCCATCAGGATGCGGCTGAAGATGTCGCGCCCCAGCGGGTCCACGCCGAACCAGTGGACGGCCGACGGCAGTTCGTTCAGCCTTTCGTAGTCGAAAAAGCCTTCGGGGTCGTAAGGCACCAGGACCGGTGCCAGCACGGCCACCAGCACCAGCAGCAGCACGAAAGCCAGCGCCACCATGGCCACGCGCTGCTTCTTGAACTTGCGCCAGAACTCGCGCCAGGGCGTGCGGACCGCGCCGGAACTGGCAGCGGCAGGCGCCACCGAGGCGGCCGCCAGTTGCGCGGCATCGGGGGGCGTGGGGATGGAGGGCGTGGTCATACCGTCTCTTCGTGTTCGTGGAATGGGATGCAGGCCGCCGTGGTCACTTGTAGCGGATGGTGGGATTGATGAAGCCGTAGAGCATGTCCACCACGAGATTGATGAGGATGAACTCCAGCGAGAACAGCAGCACCAGCGTCTGGATCACGGGGTAGTCCCGCATGGTCACGGCATCCACCAGCAGGCGACCCAGGCCCGGCCAGTTGAAGACGGCCTCCACCACGATGGAGCCGCCCAGCAGGAAGCCGAACTGCAGCCCCATCATGGTGATGACGGGAATGAGCGCATTGCGCAGGCAATGCTTCAAGATCACGAGGCGCTCGTTGAGCCCCTTGGCGCGCGCCGTGCGCACGAAGTCTTCCTGCACCACCTCGACGAACGACGCGCGGGTGAAGCGCGCCATCACCGCGGCAACGGCCGCCCCCAACGTGATGGAGGGCAGGATGTAGTGCTGCCAGCTTGCCGCACCCACCGTGGGCAACCAGCCCAGGTTGACCGAGAACACCTGCATCAGCACCATGCCCAGCGCGAACGCGGGAAACGAGATACCCGATACCGCCAGCGTCATGCCCAGCCGGTCGGGCCATTGGTTGCGATACACGGCCGAGATGATGCCGATGCCCATGCCGAAGATGACCGCCCAGACCATGCTGGTGACCGTGAGCGCCAGCGTGGGCATGAAGCGCTCGCCGATCTCGGCCGCCACCGTGCGGCCGGTGCGGATGGACTTGCCGAAGTCGCCCTGAACCATGCGCGTGAAGAAGTGCACGAACTGCTCGGGCAGCGGCCTGTCCAGGCCCAGGTCGTGGCGCACTACCGCGACGGCGGCCTCGTCGGCGTCCTGCCCCGCCGCCAGGCGCGCGGGGTCGCCGGGCAGCATGTGGACGAACAGGAACACCAGCACAGCCACGATCAGCAGCGTGGGCAAGAGTCCCAGCAGTCGTTTGAGAAAGTAGTTCAGCATGGGTGCGGCGCTGCGGGCGCAGCGATGTGTTTTTTGATGAAAACAGGAGCAGCCCGCGCACGCCGGATCAGCGTGCGGGGCGGTCTTGGCCTGTTATTCCAGGTCGATCTCGTCGCTGTTGATGTTGCCGTCGGGCATCACATGCACACCGGACAGGCGCTTGGCGTGGGCGTACAGCACGTCCTCCGTCACCAGCGGGATGCGCGGCAGGTCCTTGGCGAGTTGCTCCTGCGCGGTCTTGTAGAGCGCCGCGCGCTCGGCGCCGTTGGTGGTCAGCAGCGCCTTGGCGATGGACTCGTCCACCACGGGGTTGCTATAGAAGGCGTAGTTCGCCAGCTTCGGCGCCCATGACTCCGTGGAGAACAGGGGGCGCAACGCCCAGTCGGCCTCGCCGGTGGAGGAAGACCAGCCGATGTAATACAGGCGCACCTTGGCGGTCTTGGGATCGGGCCATGAATCCACCTGCTCGGCGCGCTGGCCGGGCTCCAGTGCCTGCACCGACACCTTGATGCCGACCTGCTGCAACTGCTGCTGGATGAACTGGATCACCTTCTGGCTGGTGGTGTTGTTGTAGCCGCTCCACAGCACGGATTCGAAACCGTTGGGGTAGCCCGCTTCCTTCAGCAGTTCCTTGGCCTTGGCCACGTTGTAGGGAATGGGCTGCATCTTCACCGCGTATTCCACGCCCTGCGGCACGAAACCCTGGGCCGGGAAGGCATGGCCGTTGAAGGCCACCTTGGCCAGCGCTTCCTTGTTGATGGCGTAGCCGATGGCTTCGCGCACCTTGGGGTTGTCATACGGCTTTTGCAGCATGTTGAAGGTGAGGAAGCGCTGGATGATCGACGGCGCGGACACCACCGTGACCTTGTCGCTCTTCTTGAGCGTGGCGATCTGCTCATAGGGCAGCGTGAAGGCGAAGTCGGCCTCGCCCGTCTGCAGCATGGCAGCGCGGGTGTTGTTCTCGATCACAGGCTTCCAGGTGACCTGATCGACCTTGGGATAGCCCTTCTTCCAGTAGCCCGCGAACTTCTTGCCCACGATGGCCTCGGTCTGCTTCCATTCGACGAACTCGAACGGGCCGGTGCCCACGGGGTGGAAGGCGATGTCCTTGCTGCCCCACTTGGCCAGCGCGGCGGGCGAGATCATCGCGGCCGAGGCGTGGGCCAGCGCATTGATGAAGGGGCCGAAGGGCTCCTTGAGCGTGATGCGCAGCGTGGTCGGGTTCACGGCCTCGACCTTGGCGACGCGGTTGAACTGGTTGGCGCGCAGCAGGCGGTTCTCGGGGTTCATCACGCGGTCGAGGGTGGTCTTGGCCGCGGCGGAGTTGAAGTCGGTGCCGTCGTGGAACTTGACGCCCGAGCGCAGCTTGAAGGTATAGACGAGGCCGTCGTTCGACACTTCGTAGCTCTCGGCCAGCACGTTCTTGACCTTCATGTCCTTGTCGAACGCGAACAGGCCTTCATAGAAACTCTTGGTCACGGCCGTGGTGATGGTCGTGTTGGTGTTGTAGGGGTCGAGCGTCTCGGGCTGCTGGTAGATGGCCAGCACGGCGTTGCCGGCGGCCAACGCGGAGCCGGACATGGCCAGGGCCAGCAGGCTGAAGGCGATGCGGCGGGTGGAAGCTTTCTTCATGGGTGAACTCCGGTGTGGAAAAGATCAGGGGTTTTCAAAATGGATAGCTGCTTTCGCTTGTCAGGCAAGCGCTGAAGGTCGATTTGAGTTGGAAACATCACCCCCCTTGCGGCGCCACGAAATGGCCGGGTCCCACCTGCACCATCGGCAGCACCACGGGCTCGTCGCCCACCGCCCGGATGGGGCTGGGAATGTCCCCCTCCAGCAGCGTGCGCCGAAGGTGCCGGCGCGCCGGGTCGGCGACGGGCACGGCGGACATGAGCTTTTTGGTATAGGCATGCTGCGGGTTCTCGAAGATCGCGCGGCGCGGTCCGATCTCCACGATCTGGCCGAGGAACATCACCGCCACGCGGTGGCTGATGCGCTCGACGACGGCCATGTCGTGCGAGATGAAAAGAAACGCCACCCCCAGCTCGCGCTGCAGGTCCAGCATCAGGTTGACGATCTGTGCCTGGATGGACACATCCAGTGCCGACACGGATTCGTCCGCCACCACCACCTTGGGGTTGAGGGCCAGCGCCCGTGCGATGGCGATGCGCTGGCGCTGGCCGCCCGAGAACTCGTGCGGGTAGCGCTGCGCGTAGTCGCGCGGCAGCCCCACCTTTTCCAGCAGCCAGTCCACGCGCTCCTGCGCCTGCCGGCCGCTGGCCACCTTGTGCACCAGCAGCGGCTCCATGATCGAAAAGCCCACGGTCAGGCGCGGGTCGAGGGAGGCGAACGGGTCCTGGAAAATGAACTGGATGTCGCGGCGCAGCGCCTGGACCTCGCTCGTGGGCAGGTCCAGGATGTTGCGCCCGCCGAACTCGATGGCACCGCTCTGGCTGTCCACCAGACGCAGCAGCGAGCGGCCCGTGGTGGACTTGCCGCAGCCGGATTCGCCCACCAGCGCCAGCGTCTCACCCGGATAGAGATCGAAGCTCACCTTCTCCACCGCGTGCACGCGGCGCTTGACGCGGTTGAACAGCCCCGAGCGCAGGTCGAAACGCGTCACCAGGTCTTTCACCCGCAGGATGGGCTGGGCCCCTGCGGGGCGCGTATCCACCGGCGTGGATTGCAGGACCGGCGCCGTCGCGGCATCGCCGGATGGTCGCAGCAGTTCGAAATGCCGCGGCAGATCGGTGCCCTGCATGGCACCCAGCTTGGGCACGGCCGACAGCAGCGCCTGCGTGTAGGCATGCTGCGGGGCGGCGAAGATCTGGGCGGAAGGGCCCTCTTCCACCTTGTCGCCGCGGTACATGACCAGCACGCGGTCAGCCACTTCGGCCACCACGCCCATGTCGTGGGTGATGAAGATCACGCCCATGCGCATCTCTTCCTGCAGCTGGCGGATCAGCTGCAGGATCTGCGCCTGGATGGTCACATCCAGCGCGGTGGTGGGCTCGTCGGCGATCAGCAGCTGGGGCTTGCACGACAGCGCCATGGCGATCATCACGCGCTGGCGCATGCCGCCGGACAGCTGGTGCGGAAACCGGTCGAGCACATTGCGCGCCTCGGGAATGCGCACCAGCTCCAGCATGCGCAGCGCCTCGGCGCGCGCCGCCGCCCGGTCTTTGCCCTGGTGGTAGCGAATGGACTCCGCGATCTGCTCGCCCGCCGTGAACACGGGGTTCAGCGAGGTCATGGGCTCCTGGAAGATCATGGCCACGTCGGCACCACGCACCGACTGCAGCGTGGCGTTGCTGGCGCGGCGCATGTCCAGCACCTGCCCGCTGCTGCGGCGCAGCGCGATGGAGCCGCCCACGATCTTTCCGCCGCCATGCTCGACCAGCCGCATCAGCGCCAGCGAGGTGACGGACTTGCCCGAGCCCGACTCGCCCACCAGGC
>NZ_BAAJYS010000020.1:0-31891 GCF_057543315.1 Acidovorax sp. KPB24-07 | reverse complement strand
CATCCGCATGCTGGAGGTGACGCTGCGCACCCGCAGGCCCTGGCCTGCATGGAAGCCATCGCCCGCGACGTGCCCGAAGCAGTGGTCGGCGCCGGCACCGTGCGCAGCGCGGCCGATGCCCAGGCCGCCGCCCGTGCCGGGGCCCGCTTCGCGGTGAGCCCGGGCTTCACCCCAGCGGTCGGCCGCGCCTGCCGCGACCTGGGGCTGCCGTTGCTGCCCGGCGTGGCAACGGGCAGCGAGATCATGATGGCGCAGGAAGAGGGCTTCAACGCGCTGAAGTTCTTTCCCGCCGTTCAGGCCGGTGGCCTGGCCATGCTCAAGGCGTGGCAGGGGCCGTTCAGCGATGTGGTCTTCTGCCCCACGGGCGGGATCCAGCCGGGCAATGCGGCGGAGTTTCTGGCGCTGGGGAATGTGGCCTGCGTCGGCGGGTCGTGGCTGGTGCCAGGGGATGCGCTGGCGCAGGGGGATTGGGCGAGGGTGACCGAATTGGCACGGGGGGCCGTGGCGCTGCGCGCGAAGGTTTGAGGCGAATGGGCTGCTGGCGCTGATGGGTGAGTGCTGGCCGCTGTGCCAAACACAGTCGGTGGTTTGCGGTTGTTTTTGATCGCCTTGGCACCCCCTTTATCTGGCAAACAATTGCTACTACCACTACAGCGACCGGCCGGGAGCTAGCAATTGCCACGGCTTCTGACTAACTGGTTTAGGCTGGTCTCCGACGCTCAGCGAAGCCAATCAGACGGCGGCTGTACGCCCAAAGCAGTCGCTCGCAACGGCGTCTGGAGAGGCCGCTCAGCGATTGCCGGCAATCGATTCCTCGAGTTCGACGCCCAAAAACCGACGTTCAACCTGAAAACCGGCCGCCTCCAGTCAAGAGTTAAATCACATCGGCAGTCTAGACACCTTGGTAGCCCTGCTCGATTAGTCGAATCCCCTCGTCGTAGTGCTGGTCAATATAGTGCTGCTTGCGAACCATTTGTCCATACTCGTCCCTCGGTTTATCACGTGGACTGCCTCGGAAGGAGAGCCAGTTGAAGCTCGTGGTCACTGAAAAATCGGTGTCGCACACGAGCATCTTCCGGTGGGTGTTGCCGATGTAGACAAACTTGAAATTTGGGTAGTGCTTCGCCAGGGCGTCTAATGCTCGTTTTGCCTGCTCGGTGATTGCTGGCTTAACGCCGGCGGCCGCGGGCGCTGCAGGTTGTCCCTGACGGTCTCCCTCATCGATGCCGTATCCGATGTGCACCTTCACCCGACGACGGAGCGCTGCTTCAAGGTCCACAAGGAAGAATCGATCTACGACCTGATGCCGAATCCATGGCGAGATGATCAGCAACCTCGATTTGGCGTTCTTGAGGGCATCCCGTAGGACCTGTGGATGCTGGTGGCAAAGCAGCGATTGCAGCGTACTGCCCACGGAGTCCTCAAGCTCGGCAGGGACGGTAGGTTGGCCCGCAACTCTCGTTGCCACCCGCGTCTCCCGTGCGGTCTGCATGACCGACTCTGGCCGGTTGCTCGCGGACTCGGCAAGTAGCCGTGCGCCGACTCGCTCAGGACCGCCAATCTCGCGGAAGGCCTGTTCGTGCGGCAGGGACGCCCCATCCTCTCTCCAGAAGCCAACATCTATAATCGCTGGCTCTGCTGTCCTTCGGTAGAACAACATCAGACATTCGAGATAGCGCAACTCACGACGGTCGATGCTTTGGATGGCGATGAGTTCTTGCTTGAGAGCCAGAGCCGGCTTATTTCGCTCAAGGATGGCGTCGAAGAACTCTAGAGAGATATCTGTCGGCCGAAGCTCGCGAGCATTTACGCCTGGGACTTCAAAGCGCCCCTGCTCAGTCATGTCTCGAGGCTTTGTGAGTTGCTCCGAACTTATATTGACGACCTTGCGAGTCAGCGCATCCCAGCAAATCTGAACTGTTCGCTCGACCGGTAGAACAGAGCAGGCCTCAGCGACCGCGATTCGCCCCGGTGCGGTCAGCTTGACCATGGCATCGGTGCTGCCAATGGGCCGGCTGTACTGCAGATATTCTTTCTTCCCCAGTTCTGCCAGCACCGGCATGAGAGAGCGCTCAGGCAAGCCGAGGAAGCGATAGATCTCGTGGGGCTGGGTGAGGCCTGCTCGCACAGCGCGAAGCACGGCGGTCTCTACTGGCGGCAGCGCGCGAACCTCTTTGACAAGCACGCGCACATTGAGGACGTAGATAGGTAGCCCCGCTTCCTTGAAGCACGTGAGCTGCAGGCCAGGACGACTCTCAGCCGCCTCGTTCAACATCGTCTGGAGCGTCACGGTTTCAACTCCTGAATTTGACAGTCATCGGGATTTCGTCGCATGTGCTCAATGACGTCCTTGAGCGGATTCAAGTCGCCCTTCACAGTCTGGCAGTAGTAATGGTCGCCGACGATGCCGAGTAGCTCTCTGCCTCGGGAGAGCGCAACGTTGATGCGCTCCATCTCCTTTAAGAAACCGAGGCTATCTACCTCGGAGCGGGTGACGGAGAACAGGACCACGTCAGCCTCTCGGCCTTGGAAGGCGTCTACTACGTTGACGTAGATGTCGCTGAAACTCTTCCACTCGTGTCGTCTCGATTGAACGCTTTGATCGAGACGCTGTCGCTGCTCGCCATAGCCCGTCAGTAACGCGACGCTGACTCTCTTTGCAGGAAATTTACCGTTCCTTATTTTGAAGTCTAGTAAGCCAAGTTGCTTCAGGATCTCCTCGACCTCAACATCGTTGTAGTGCGATGTTCCTATTTTTTGCGAGCGGTGCCTTGGCAGCCGTGACGTTGAGAACCACATGACAGGTTTTGGCCAAGCGCTCATCAAATGCTCGGCCGGCGCTCGTTCTACGCTTTTCAGCTGGCCGTTGTAGAAGCACTCGGAGACAAGATTTCCGAGTGCCGGCAACATCCGATGCTGGGTCGTCAGCGTCTTTCGCAGGTCTAGGGGAAGTCCCTCGGTCAGTCGCTGGAACAGCGTTAGTTTTTGGTCTGCCGGGACCAGCCCAAACTTTTCGAGGAGGCCTGCGTTGCCCAGCTCGCGATCCTGAAATGGCGAAAGTTGCTTGTTGTCTCCCACGAGCACTGTCCGATGTGAGCGAGACATCGGCACGAGTACCTCCGTCGGTGTGGCAATCGATGCCTCATCGACGATGCATAGATCGTACGTCAGGTCGTGCTTGCCAGGGACGCTGGCCACGCCAAGGCATGTGCCGGCCACCACCTGAGCGGAGGCCACCACGGCGGCTTTGAACTCGACGCTGCGTCCAAACTCCGCTGACCAATCGGCGTGAATATGCAGCAGGTCCTTGAGTTGAGCCCCTCCCGGCGAGCGGTCGTTGTACTCATCGACCCAGATCCGCAACTCTTCAAGCGGACATTGGGTGAACTCGGCGAAGTCTTCCTTGGACACATATTTCGCAAGTTCGCCCCGGGCCTTGGTCGCGCTCCTATCAAGCTCATCCTGCTCGGCGGTCAAGCCGGTGAGCTCGTCCTTCATCTGCCGCAGGAACTCGGGCAGCAGTGGCTTTACCTTCTGCTCTTCAAGCAGCTTCGCAATTGCTTGGATACGCGATGTGACCTGCTCCAGGCGTGTCTTCAAACTGCAAAGTTTGTCTAACGCCATAGAACGGTGGACTTGCTCCAGGGGGATGCCCAGCGCGGTGGCACGGTCTTCCAAAAACAATGCACCTGAGGCCAGAGCCCGCTTGCGGAGTACAGGCAGCTGCTCGTCGAGCAGTAGCTCGCGCGTGCTTTGGGCGATGCGGTCATCCTCTCGTTGGCCAATCCTAATGGCTTCGACTTTTCCGCCCGATTGCGAGACGATTCGCTCTAGGGAGTTGTCAAGCGCCACGTGCGTTTGCGATGTCAGCAGTACCCGCGCGTTCGGCTCGCGGCGCAGCGTTTGGAGAACGAGTTCAGTGATGAAAGTGGTCTTGCCTGTGCCAGGAGGACCCTCCACGACCAGCAGATCAGGTCCTGCGTACGCAGCAAGCACTGCTGCCTTCTTGTCGTCGTCAATCTTCGTCTGGATGAAATCGATGTCCTGGGACGGAGGCACGGACACCTTCTCCGGACTCGCAATCAGCTTCCCAAGCTCCGGATTCACAGACCGGCCGAATCTGACGGCCTCCACGGCCGCCCGCTGACGGTCTAATGCCATATCTGTGCGAGTTGAGTCAGTCTCGACACGGCCTGAATCGGGCAGGGCGGTAAGGCTGAGTCTGTTTCGGTCGCTTGGCCGGATCAGCAGGGTGTTTCCGTGCGCTCGCACAACGAGGCCCTGGAAAACGTCCCTTAAACCCGAATCTATAGAGACCTGTTGGTCCAGTAGCACGTTGGCTGTCTGATTGGGCGAGAGGGTCAGCTTCAGGAACTCTTGGAACTCTTCCTTCTTTTCGTACAAGAGGTGCGTTTGCCGCTGCTTTTCCATTGCAGCCTTCGCAGACAGCAGGTCCAGCCATGTGTAGAACAGCTTGCGTTCGCGCTCCTCCAATTGTTGGTGTTTGCGCTTCTCATGTGCCTCGGCGAGTACCTCGCGCATTGCTGCCAACGAAGCGGTTGATGCCGCTGGGGCAGTGCCGGTGATGTCGAATCGGACGCCCAGCTCAAACGCTTGCTTGGTACGTCGCTCGAGCTCCGATGCTGAGTAATCTCGAGCGCTCACGAGAGCCAGCTTGCTGCCGAACTCATCAGGTCGCGCGATGTAGCCATACTTGTCCCCGTAGAGATACATGCTCCAGCCTGGCCGCGCCGGATCTTCAGGCATTTGCTCGCCGACTGCCTGGGCAAGATCTGCGGTCACAAATCGGTCAGCATCAGAATTGTTGATGGCCATGTCGTGCTCAAGCGTCGCGCGGACCTTGTTCGTTAGAACGAAGAGCGCTACCGGCTTCGTTGGCAACGCCTGCGGAGCGGCCTGTGCGAGCTCTGCAATCAACACGGCAGCCATAGCTAGCCGATCGGCAGGACTGTCTGTCGAGAGGCATCGCCGTAGCAGTTGCCGTACGCCAGGAGGAACGTCTACCTCTTCCACGACGCGCTGGACGTCCGCTGCAGTCTTCACTGGCATTGCACTAAG
Source organism: Acidovorax sp. KPB24-07 (assembly GCF_057543315.1). Taxonomy (NCBI): domain Bacteria; kingdom Pseudomonadati; phylum Pseudomonadota; class Betaproteobacteria; order Burkholderiales; family Comamonadaceae; genus Acidovorax; species Acidovorax sp. KPB24-07. Next base: position 26,812 of record NZ_BAAJYS010000020.1, on the reverse strand, counting down.
CAAACTTAGGCTCAGAACGGCGAAGCCGAAGACATCGCGGCTGTAGCTGTAGCTGCCGTCATCTGGTTCGGGCGGGGAGAACGGCTCGGATGCGAACTGGGCAAGCGTGACGCCAGGCGCAAGATAGTTCCGGATTTTCGAAATACCGAAGTCGCAGAGGCGGACCTGGCCCTCGGGCGTCAGCAGTACATTGCTTGGTTTGACGTCCCGGTGTGCCACACCGCGGGAGTGGGCGAAGGACAGAGCCTCCAGCACAGGAAGACCAATTGTTTGGTAGTAGCTATCCCAGTCGGGAAATGCAGACTGGGAGGAGGGCGTTTCCAGATACCTCGTTTTGAGATCTTGGTCGACCCAGTCCATCACTAAGTAGTGCACTTCCTCGTCGTCGTCACGCCCAGAGTCTAGGATGCGGATGATTCCAGGGTGCTTCAGCTCCGATAGCGCCTGGACCTCTCGGCGGAACGATTCCTCGACGATGTCGTCCGGCTCACCCGTGACGCGGAAAACCTTTACAGCGACAGTTTCGCCAGTCTCCGTGTCTGATGCTTGGTAAACCTGTGCCAAGCCGCCGCTACGAGGCTTGCCGCGTGTCACGTACCTGCCATCGGCAAGGATTAGCTTCGGCACCTTCAACGTGCTAGCTTTCACTACCGCATCTGAACTCTGCATAAACCTCATTCCTCCCTGATGCGGCACTTTATAGGCATACCGCTGCAGGCGATTCTGACAGTGCTGGGGGAGGTCTGCATAAATCACATCACGATGTGCTCGGCATTAATTTGAAGCCTTGAGACGATACGGTGCATGAAACAGCACTGACTTGGCTTGGGAAAGACGACCATCAGGACCGAGCGGGCTCATGGATCAACAACGTTCGCAAGTAAGCATGTCCGCGTTTGCTGGTACCGAGCAGAGAAGCAACAGGCTTGGGCTGCACTGCGTATCAATGAGGTTCGGGTATCTGCTCGTTCATGTGTTTATTGTGCAGACAGTAAGCTGGCGGCGATTTGATACCAATTCGCAACGGGGCTCTAGTGGTTCTTTAGCCTACAACCACCTCTTGCACCTCTGTGTCTAACGTCTGCTTTTGGCCCCGATTCCGGCCCTGAACGAGCGGCTGCTCCTGGCCCCACAGCGGCCTGTAGGCATCATCGGTCCAAGGTCTGCAACCGCTGCACAGCCGACACCCACACGTCAAAGCTGAAAAGCGGTAGTGGGCCTAACCCCTCGTACTGCTCGAGACCGCTCCCCGCGTGAATCCCATTTCAACGCACGCGCAAATGCTCCGCCAAGTGGCCCAACAAACTATCCACCTTCGGCAGCAGCCGCTTGCTGCGCGGCCACACGATGTGCAGCGGTAATCCCTCCAGATCGTAGTCCGGCAGGATCGGCACCAACTGCCCTGCACGCAGTGCGTCCCCTGCCAGCCAGGTCGCCAGTTGCGCGACCCCCAGGCCCGCCACCACGGCGTTGAGCTGTGCCTCTCCGTCGCCCACGACGATGCGGCTGTCCACCACGCGCCGCTCGGTCGGGCCGGCTCCATGGGAAATGAGCCAGGGGCTGGCCGTGCCGTCCGCGCGGCCGTAGGTGATCGCGTCGTGCGAGGACAGCAGGTCTTCCAGCGTGGCGGGCACGCCCTTGCGCTCCAGATAGGCGAGTGAGGCGCAGAAGATCAGGCGCTCCTTGCCGAGGAACCGGTGCCCCAGGTTGGCGGGCCAGGTGTCGGCGCCGCCGATGCGCACGGCGACGTCGATGCCGTCATCCACCACGTCCACGAAGCGGTCGGTGAACGAGACGTGCAATTGCACCGCGGGGTGATCCGCCGCAAAGGCCATGAGCCAGGCCATGACCTGGCGGCGACCGAAGGTGGCGGGCACGTCCACGCGCAGGCGGCCGGATGGCTCGGCGGTGTCGGATGCCAGCACGCGTTCGGCCGATTCGATGTCTTCCAGCACGCGCAGGCAAACCCGGTGGAAGGCGGTGCCAGCGTCGGTCAACTGCAGCTTGCGGGTGGTGCGCTCGAACAGCCGGGTGCTCAGCCGCGCCTCCAGCCGCGCGATGGATTTTCCGACGGCGGAACCGGTGAGGTTCAGCCGGTCTGCCGCGGCCGCGAAGCTGCCGGCGGCGGCGACGGCGACAAACACGTCGATGCCTTTGAGGCGTTCCGAGCTGTTCACGATGGCGGGGCCCTCCGATGGTCGATTGCAGAATTTTTCTCCATTGAATCAGGAAAAAGCATCCAACAGAAGAAACCCTGGATTGAATAAGCTGGTGGATCAGCAAGAAGAAGGCGTTGCCCATCCCCATTTCCCATTCCCCATCCCATCCGTATGCCCACGCTCGCCACAGAACCCCTCACCACCGAACCCACCGGCACGAAAGCCGGGGCATCGTCCATCGTCGTCCTGGCGGTGTCCGCGTTCGTGATCGTGACCACCGAATTCCTGATGGTGGGGTTGCTGCCGGCATTGGCCCGGGACCTGGGCGTGTCCGTTTCCACGGCCGGCCAGTTGGTGACGCTCTTTGCCGTGGTGGTGATGCTGTGCGGGCCGGCGCTGACGGCATGGCTGGGCCATATCGAGCGCAAGCGCCTGTTCGTAGCGGTGCTGGTGCTTTTTGCCGTGTCGAATGCCGTCGCGGCGATGGCGCCCAATCTCTAGGTTTTGGCGATCGCGCGCATCGTGCCGGCCCTGGCCTTGCCCGTGTTCTGGGGCACGGCCAGCGAGACCGCCGCGCAACTGGCCGGGCCGCAGCGGGCGGGGAGGGCGGTGTCGACGGTCTACCTGGGCATCTCGGGCGCCATGCTGTTCGGCATTCCGCTGGGCACCCTGGCCGGCGATGCGGTGGGGTGGCGCGCTGCCTTCTGGATGCTGGCGGCCCTGTCGCTGGCGGTGGCCGCGCTGCTGCAGATGGCCATGCCCCGCATGAAAGCCGGCCAGCGCGTGGGCTTGGCGGCGCAGGCACGCCTGCTGCGCCATCCGGCGTTCATCGCCAATGCGGTGCTGTCCGTGGTGGTGTTCACCGCGATGTTCACCGGCTATACCTACCTGGCCGAGCTGCTGGAGCAGGTGGCGCAGGTGCCGCCATCGCAGGTGGGCTGGTGGCTGATGGGCTTTGGCGCGGTGGGTTTGATCGGCAACTGGCTGGGCGGCCTGTGGGTGGATCGCAAGCCCCTGGCGGCGACGGCCGCGTTCAGTGCGATGCTGGCGGTGGGCATGGTGGCGGTCGTGTGGTTGGCGCGACAACCCATTGGGTTGGTCGTCGCGCTGGCGGTCTGGGGCGTGGCCAACACGGCGCTCTATCCGATCTGCCAGCTGCGGGTGATGAAGTCGGCGCCGGATGCGCAAGCGCTGGCCGGAACGGTCAACGTGTCGGCGGCCAATGGCGGGATTGCGCTGGGCGCCATGTTGGGGGGCGCCAGCATTTCGCTCTGGGGTGTGGGCAGCGTGGCGCTGACCGGCGCGGTGGTGGCCCTGGTGGCCGTGGCGGCGTGCCCGTGGGTGGCACGGTGGGCCCGCAAGCGGCAGACCTAGCCGCTGGAGCCCAAGGCCAAGCCTGCCCGCGCGGACGGGCAGGCAGGGGCCGATGTGCCAGGAAAGCGGATCAGGCCGCCCGCCCGCTCGGTCGTTTCTCGATCCAGGTCAAATCGGTGCCCAGCGCATGTTTCACTAGGGCATTACGCTATCAAAAATATAGCGATCAATCCGCCGTCAGCGCAAACCGGTTCCCGCGCCCACGTCGTTCTTGCGTTCGATCAGCTCGATCTTGTAGCCATCGGGGTCGGTGACGAACGCGATCACCGTCGTGCCGCCCTTGACCGGCCCCGCCTCGCGCGTCACGTTGCCGCCGGCGGCCTTGATCTTTTCGCAGGCCGCATAGGCGTCCGGCACGCCCAGGGCGATGTGGCCGTAGGCCGTGCCCAGGTCGTAGCTTTCGGTGCCCCAGTTGTAGGTCAGCTCGATCTCGGCCTGGCCGGGGTTGCCGCCGTCGAAGCCCAGAAAGGCCAGCGAGTATTTGTACTCGGGGTTCTCGGACTGGCGCAGCAGTTGCATGCCCAGGACGTTGGTGTAGAAATCAATCGAGCGCTGGAGGTTGCCAACGCGCAGCATCGTGTGGAGGAATCTCATGCCCGCGATTGTGCCGGCATCTCGAAGACCAGGCACGTCGTCGTGGCGTGGGCGTAGAGCGTGCCGTCCGGTCCCACCAGCCGGGCGTCGGCGGTGGCCAACTGGCGGCCGCAGTGGATCACGCGGCCTTCGGCGCGCACGCGCGGCACCTTGGGCGTGAGGGCCTTGACGATGTTCACACTCAGCTCGGCCGTGGTGTAGCCGCGCCCCACCGGCATGCGCGTGTGCACGGCGCAGCCCAGGGCGGAGTCGAGCAGGGTGGCGAACCAGCCGCCATGCACCGTGCCCATGGGGTTGAGGTGGGCCGTGCCCGGCGTGCCCTGGAAGATGGCCGCGCCGTCGCCCACTTCGATGAGCAAAAAGTCCAGCGTCTGCGCGATGGGCGGGTAGGGCAGTTGGCCGGCCAGCATGGACTGCATGACCTCCAGCCCGGTCTTGCCGGCAATCTGCGCCGGCGTGGCAACGCCGGCACCTGGGCCCGCGTTCATTCGCTCCATCACGGCCTGTTCCTGCGCAAGCCACTGCGCCAGGGTGTCTTCTTTCGCCATCGGCATCTCCTTTGATTGCACCTGCAATTGTTGTAGATACAATCATATGCCATGGATGCACCCCAGAAACCCCGAGGCTGTACGAACCTCAAACTGCGCCAGGTCACCCGCCTGGTCACGCAGCACTACGACACCGAGGTCGGCAAGACCGGGCTGAAGACCACGCAGTATTCGCTGCTCTCGCACATCCAGAACCTGGGCCCCGTGCGGCCGGGCGATCTGGCGCGTGCCATGCGCATGGACGCGTCTACGCTCACCCGCAACCTCCGGCCGCTGCAGGACGCGGGCTGGGTGGAGGTGGCGGCGGGAGACAACGCCCGCAGCCGCAGCGTGCAGCTCACCGAATCGGGCCGCGCCAAGCGCCAGGAGGCGCAGCGCCACTGGCGCATTGCGCAAGAGGCGCTGAACGAGCGATTGGGCGTGGCGCACGTGGCAGCCCTGCACGCGCTGCTCGACGAAACGGTGCGCTTGCTGGATGTCGGCGCGGCTGCTGGCGTGCAGCCCTGATCGGTTTCGACCGAACGGCATCTCCGCTACCACACCATACCTTCTTCACCCAAAGGCCCGCCCATGCTGTCCCAATCCGCCGCACGCTGGCTGCAGCGCCATGGCATCCACTACGGCTGGCTGGTGGCCGGCATCACCTTCCTGACCATGCTGACGATGTCGGCGGCGCTGGGCCTGCCGGGCGCGATGCTGCAGCCGCTGTCCAGGGAGTTCGGCTGGACGACGGACCAGATCTCCACCGCGCTGGCATTGCGTTTTGCGCTGTTCGGGCTGATGGGGCCGTTCGCCGCCGTGCTGATGGAGCGCTGGGGCCTGCGGGCGGTGATGTGCCTGGGCCTCGCCCTGGTGGGCACCGGCATGGCGCTGGTCACGCTGGCCAGCCAGCTGTGGCAATTGTTCGTTCTGTGGAGCCTGCTGCTGGGCCTGGGCACCGGCCTGACGGCGCTGGTTCTGGGCGCGGTGGTGGCCAACCGCTGGTTCGTCGCACGGCGCGGTTTGGTCGTCGGGCTGCTGACGGCCAGCGCAGCGACGGGGCAACTGGCGTTCCTGCCCTTCGCGGCCTGGATGATCGAACACTGGGGCTGGCGCTCCGCCATCGCGCCGATCTTCATCGCCTGCGCGGCAGTGGGCATGCTGGCGCTGGCCTTCGTGCGCAACCGCCCGTCGGACCTGGGCCTGGCAGCCTATGGCGACACGGCGCCGGCCGCGGCGACGCCCCCGCCACCGGCCATGGCGATGAACTTCGCCACGCCGTTCAAGGCATTGGCCGAGGCATCGCGCAGCGGCACGTTCTGGATTCTGTTCGCCACCTTCTTCATCTGCGGTTTGTCCACCAACGGGCTGCTGCAGACCCACTTCATTTCGCTGTGCGCGGACAACGGCATGGGCGCCGTGCCCGCCGCGTCGGTACTGGCGATGATGGGCGCGTTCGATTTCGTGGGCACGGTCCTGTCGGGCTGGCTGTCCGACCGGTACGACAACCGCAAGCTGCTGTTCTGGTACTACGGCTTGCGTGGCCTGTCGCTGTTCTGGCTGCCGCATTCCGAGTTCACGTTCTACGGACTGGGCCTGTTCGCCATGTTCTACGGGCTGGACTGGATCGCCACCGTGCCACCCACCGTCAAGCTGGCCGGCGCCACGTTCGGCCCGCAAAAGGTCGGACTCGTCTTCGGGTGGATTTTCGCGGCCCACCAGATCGGCGCGGCCGTGGCGGCCTGGGGCGCGGGCCTCACGCGCACGCTGCTGCTGACCTACACCCCGGCGCTCTACGCGGCGGGTGCGGCCTGCCTGCTGGCGGCCGGCCTGGTGCTGCTGATCCAGCGGCCGGCCCGGCCCGCGAAAGCCGTGGCACAGCCCGCCTGACCGGAGTCGCCATGTCTTCCACCGCCACATCCGCCTCTGCCCTGGCTTCGGCTTCTTCGGCGTCAGAGCCGCCCCAGCTGGATCCCCGCACCCGCCGCATGCTGGAGGCGCCGCTGGCGCCATTGCTGTTGCGCATGGCGGCGCCGAACGTACTGATCATGGTGGCGCAGGCTTCGGCGGGCCTGATCGAAACGTGGTTCATCGGCCGCCTTGGTACTGATGCGCTGGCTGGCATGGCGCTGGTCTTTCCCATCGTCATGCTGATGCAGATGACGTCTGCCGGCGCCATGGGCGGTGCCATCGCGTCCGCCATCGCCCGCGCTTTGGGCCGCCGCGATCTTGCGCAGGCTGAATCGCTGGCGTGGGCCGGGCTGGTGATTGCCATCGCCTTCGGCTTTTTGTTCACGGTGGTGCTGTGGTGGGGTGGGGCGGCGCTTTACCGTTCGATGGGCGGGGAGGGCGCGTCGCTGGAGGCAGCGCTCACCTATTCGCACACAGTGTTTGCCGGCGCGGTGCTGGTGTGGCTGTTCAACGCATTGTCGGCGGTGGTGCGCGGAACGGGAAACATGGCGCTGCCAGCCAAAATCACGACCGCCGGCACGGTGCTGCTCGTGCCGCTGTCGCCAGTCCTGATCTTCGGCTGGGGGCCGATTCCCGGCCTGGGCATTGCCGGGGGCGCGCTGGCGCTGGTGTTGTATTACCTGGGCGGAACGCTGGCGCTGTGCGCGTATCTGCGTTCGCGTCACAGCTTGCTGCGGCTGTCTCGCCAAGGGCTTCAATGGCGCTGCGCCTTGTTCGGCAGCATCTTGCGGGTTGGGCTTGCAGGCGCCGTATCGACGCTTGCCACCAATCTCACCATTGGCATCGCCACGGGACTGGTCGGGCATTTCGGGCCGGCCGCCATTGCAGGCTATGGCACGGCATCGCGGCTGGAATACATCCTCGTCCCCTTGGTGTTCGGACTGGGGGCGCCACTGGTCACACTGGTCGGCACATGCCTGGGCGCTGGCGACCGCGCCCGCGCGCTGCGCGCGACCTGGATCGGCGCAGCCGTCGCGTTTGTACTGACCGAGGGCATCGGCGTGACCGCCGCGCTGTTTCCCCATGCGTGGCTTGGCCTGTTCGGTTCCGATCCCGCGATGCTGGAAGCCGGCGCCCAATATTTGCGGATCGTAGGACCGGTCTACGGCTTTTTCGGACTGGGACTGGCGCTGTACTTTGCCTCACAAGGCGCCGGACGGCTGGCTTGGCCGGTGGGCGGAAACGTTGCGCGGTTGATGGTCGCTGGCATCGGCGGCTGGTGGGCGATGGAATCCGGCGGAACGCTGATCCAAGTGTTCATGGCCCAGGCGGTAGCGCTGGTGGTGTATGGGTCGATGAATGCAATGGCCATCGCGGGCGGCGCCTGGTTCGGCCGCGTGGGTTGGCCCAAGCTACATATGGCGGCCAAGACAGGATCGTCAGGCTGACGCGAGACAGGAATGGGTCGATGAAAACTCTCAGCACTGATCCATCACTAGATACGATTTATATTATGTAAAATCACTAAAGCACGGATGCTTGCGTGATCTGCTTTGAGTCTCACCATGCCACGCCTGCCTTGCATTAAGCTGAGCAAGCCCCTGCATCTGCATCACCCGCAGTTTGCTTGACTACAACAATATGGAGACAAGCCATGCGCATTTCACATCCGGCGGTACTCAGCCGCCGTCGCCTCGTTCTCTCAGGCTCTGCAGCCGCCGTTTCGGTTCTGCCATGGCGCATCGGGAGTGCCCAATCCACCTGGCCTACGAAACCACTGCGACTGGTGGTCCCATTTGCGCCCGGCGGCAGCTCCGAAATCGTGGCCCGCGCGGTCGCTGCAGAAATGTCCAAGACCATCGGTCAGAACGTGTTCGTGGACAACAAGCCGGGCGCTGCAGGAAACATCGCCATGCAGGAAGTCGCCAACAGCACCGACGAGCACACATTGATCCTGGGCCATATCGGTACGCTGGCCGTCAACCCCTACATCTTTCCGAAGCTGCCATACGACGCCAACCGTGACTTTGCGCCCATCACGCTGGTGTCCAAAGTGCCAAGCTTGTACGTGGTGCATCCGGATCTGCCGATCAAGAGTCTTTCGGAATTCATTGCCTATGCAAAAGCCCGTCCGGGCCAGCTCAATTACGGTTCTGCGGGAAATGGCAGCGCTGGCCATTTGGCATTCGAGTATTTGAAGATGGTGACCGACACGTTCATGTTGCACGTGCCTTATCGGGGAACGGGCCCCATGCTCACCGACCTGATGGCCGGCCGCCTGCAGGCCGCAGCCGTGGGCGCACCGGCCCTGCTGCCTTTCATCAAGGCCGGGAAATTGCGCTGCATTGCCACGGGAACCGCACAGCGGCTTCCCCAATTGCCGGATGTGCCCACGGTGGCTGAACAGGGATTCAAAGGTTTCGAAATGACCCAGTGGTACGGGTTGATGGCCCCCAGCAAATGGCCCAAAGCCCATCTGGCCAAACTGGAAACCGAGGCCGTCAAGGCAGCGCGAAGCTCTCTGGTCAAGGAAAAGCTGTCTCAGGAAACGGCTTTGGCGGTTGGAAACACCAGTGCGGAGTTCGACGCTTTCATCAAATCAGAACAGGCGCGCTGGAAACCCGTCATTGCGCGGGCCCAGATCAAACCCGAAGGCATGGGCTGAAGATCAGCTAAGCGCGGCGAAAAAAAAGGCCACTGACTCGTGTCGATCGAGAAATCACTGGACTCTTCATCACCACGAAACTCAAGGCGATTGAGGAAGGGGTCCAAAACGACCGCGGTGAAGCCTCCCGGATCGAGTTGCAGCAATTCGATGGACACGCCTTGGTGCACCCAGCGCTCGCACAGCGAGAGAAAGTCGCCATTCAGAAAGATGCTGCACAGCGATGACAGCTGGAGCGCGTTGATTTGTTCAACGTGCTCCACGAACTTGAGTTGCAAACGCACCAAGCCGTCTTCTGCCACCCAAAACTCGCTGTAGCTTCTTTTGAACCCGAGGTCTTTCTCGTAGAAATTTCGCGCTCGTTCTTCGCCATGGCGCGGTATGGGCACATGGATCCACGTGGCGATGTACTCGTTGGAAAAGGAAGAATCCATTCAGCATCCCAATTTGGATTTTGGCCGGCCGCTCACAGGCGCCGCGGCTCGCGCGGCAGCAATGGCCGCTGCGTTTCCTCGCGCCGGTTTGACGCCAAGGTCCGTCAAGGCCTGTTTCTCCGCAAGGTAAAAAGAGCTTCGATTTTCTGCGCCATCGACCCCGATATCGATGAATTTATAACCTTCTGCATGGCGATCATTGATCCAGTCGATATTGCCTTGCACGGCCTTGCGCTCCCATTCGTAGGAACTCATGGTTTCGGTGGAGGCGCCACTGGAACGGATGACTCCAGGCCAGTCCTTCTTGATCGTTCTGAACTCGTGTCCCGACAGCCGGGGGTTCTCTCTCATCGCTTTGGCATAGGCCTCCACGGCGCCCTGCCCCTCTCCGATGATGACGTACTTTTCCAGGCCCCAAGGGTCGGTCCACCGCAATGGATTGTCCGCATAGAGATGCAGATGGCTGCCACCCGCCAGCCCGATAGGGTCGGCGCTGATGAAGCGCCCGATGTCCGGGTCGTAGAAGCGGAACGTGTTGTAGTGCAGCCCTGTGTCACGGTCCAGGTACTGCCCCTGCAGCCGCAGGTTCTGCTCGATCGCCTCGCCCCGGCCGTGCGCCTGCGCCTCGGGGATGGCGCTGCCGTCGATGCGCACCGCCTCCCACTGCTCCCTGAGCGCCCCGCCCCAGGTGCGGTAGCTGGCGCGCCAGCGCACCTGGCCCTCGGGGTCGGTCAGTTCCTCCGGCAGGCCCGAGGGGTCGGCATGGAAGTAGTAGATCTGCGCGCCGTCCGGCGCCTCTTCGCGTGGCGCGGCCTGTTCCCTGGCCCGCTCCGTGGCTGGCACCGCCGCCTGCACAGCTTCGACCGCCCTGCCCCCTTGCGCATCGATGCGCGCCAGCGGCACATAGCCGCCCGGCTCGTACACATAGCTGGTCACCCGCGTCCCGCGGCGCTCCTCGATCAGCCGCATTCCCTCCCACACGAACTCCGTCACTCCGAACGCGTCCTCGCTCGCCACCCGCCGCCCCAGCGCGTCGTAACGGTAGCGCGTGACCTGGCGCGTTGCCTCGGCCGTGCCCGGGCGGCGCACCGTGGTCACGGCCACCAGTTGGTCCTCCGCATCCCACTCGAAGTGCTGCAGCGTGTGCCGCCCGCTCTTTTTCTGGACCAGGCGGCCCAGGCCGTCGTAGGCGTAGCGCTTGTCCTCGTACACGCGCAAGAGGTTGTCGCGCAGGTAGCCGTGCGAACCGGCGCCCGCCGGTCCCGACCCCACCCCATGACTTGCCTGCGAGTCCATCAGGTTGCCGGCGGGGTCGTAGTCGAAACGCTCCTGCATGCGCTCGAGGCCTGATGCGCCCGATGCATTCGGCGCGCCCTGCCCGGCCCCCGGCCCCATGCGCAAGGCCTGCAGCACCCGCCCGGTGCCGTCGTACTGGCAGCTGCTGCGCCCCTTGTGGCTGTGCACGCTGTCGCGCAGCTCGCCCGCCGCGTCGTAGCGGTATTGCTTGAGCAGGCCGGTGGCATGGCTGGGGCCGTGCTCGGCCAACTCCACCTGCTGCTGATGCCACTCGCGCTCCCAGCCCGCCGCCTGCAGGCCCGCATCCGAGCGCGTCCAGCTGCCCACGCGCCGCCCCAGCGGATCGAGCAGATAGCGCGTTCCCAGGCTGCCCTGGCTGCGGTGCACTTCGCGGTGCAGCGCATCGCGCTCGAAGTCGGCGATCAGCCGGTGCGCCTCGCTCGCCGGCACGGCAGTCAGGTCATCGCCTTCTTCTCTTGCCGCTTCGCCCCCTTCAACCGCTTCGGCCGCCAGCGATTCCCGCAGGCCCAGGCCGATGCGGTGCAGATGCCCAGAGCCGTAGCGCAGGTAGTTCAGGCTGCGCTGCAGCACCCGGCCGCCGGGCCGGGCGACGGCAGGCAGTTCGGTGCGCGTGCGGTGCCCGAGCGCGTCGTGCGCGTGGCGCAGGCGGTGGGTGTGCCCGGAGACCGCATCCGTGGCGTGCTCGGCCACCAGACGGCCCACGGCGTCGTATTCGAAGCGCACGGTGTGCAGCAGCTCTTCCCGGGCGGGATCCTGGTGGTCAGGTTCGCCATCTCCTTCTTCTACCACCCGCAGGCGCGCGGCCTCCACCACCCGCCCCGCGGCATCGTGCCGGTAGCGCAGGATCTGGCCCTGGCAGCGCTTTTCCATGAGGCGCCCGAGCGCGTCGCGCACGATTTCGGTGCGCCGCGCGGGCATGGCGCTCTGCACCTTAAGTCCTTGCGCCAGGGTGCCTTCGGTGGCCTGGGTTTCGATGTCCCCGAACACGTCATCGCCCCCGCCCGCGTGGTGGGTGATGGCGGTGACCTGGCCGTCGGGGTCGTATTCGAGCGCGATGCGCGTGCCGTCCAGGCGCACTTCTTCGATGAGCCGGTCGCCAGCGTCGTAGCCGAAGCGGTAGCTGGCGCCGTTTTCTGTCGTGAACTCGGCCATGCGGTGCGCCACGTCGTAGCGCACGCCACTTTGCCGCCCTTCGGCGTCCACGCGCCACAGGCGCTGGCCCCGCGCGTTGTAGCCATAGCGCGTGGCGCGCGAGAGTGCATCGGTGTGCTGCACGAGGCGCCCGGCGCTATCGTGCGCGAAGGTCTGGCTGCTGCCGTCGGGCAGGGCCACGGACACGAGGCGCCCGCGCGCATCGAAGGTGCTGCGGGTGACTTGCCCGATCGCGTCGGTGACACTTTGCAACTGCCCATGCCCGTCGTAGGCGTAGTGGGTGCTTTGCCCGGAGCAGTCGGTGTGGCGCATGAGCAGCGCGCGTCGTTCCACACGAGGGTGCTGCGCCCGCCCCGCGCGTCGGTGATCTGCACGGGCAGGCCGCTGGCGTCCCAGGCGGTCTCGGTGGTGCGGCCGTCCGGCGTGGTTTCGGTGGTGGGCAGGCCCCGATCGTCGTATTCCCAGCGCCAGGTGGCGCCGTCGGGCCCGGTCACGCGCAAGGGCACGAACCAGCGGCTGTCCCACAGGGTACGTGTGAGCCGGCCCAGCGGGTCGATGATGCCGGTCTGCAGGGCGTTCTCGTCGTACTGAAACGTGATGGTGGCGCCGCTGGGCCGTGTGCAGGCGAGCAGTTCGCGCCGCTCGCTCCAGCGCAGCTGCCAGGTGTGGCCCAGGGGGTTTTGATACCGGGTGAGGTTGTGATGGCGGTCCCAGCGCCAGCGCTGGCAGCGGCCCAGCTGGTCGGTGGCGGTCGTTTCGCCGCCGCTGGATTGCGCCCCCCCGTTCGCAATGCCGTCCTCGCCGGTCAGGGTGTAGGCAATGTCGTAGGTTTCGCCGTCCTCGGTCCAGTGGCGCACGACGCGGCGGTCGCGCAGGCGCTGGCCCTGGGGGCCACGCGCGCCGTCCTGGCGCTCGGGACCGCTGGCCTGCGCGGCGCTCTCCCAGGCGTAGTGGCACGCAAAGCCGCCGGCATCAACCTGCAGGACCATAAGGCGTTCGGCATAGGCAAAGCGCCGGGTGAGGCTGCGCGTGCGGTCGAGCACTTCGGTGAGCTGGCCAGGTACGGGGTCTTCGGGCGAATGACCGGGGCCCTGGCGATCCTGATGGGGACTCTCGGCCGCATAGCGGTAGCTAGCGAGCAGGCCCAGTTGCTCGCCGGGGGCGGCCTGTACCAGGTGGATGGACTGCACCTGGCGGGCCTGCCCCGCGTAGTCCAGCCGCAGTACCCGCCCCAGGTGGTCGGTGAGGCCCACCAGGCGCCGCGCGCTGTCGTAACGCAGCGCGATCCAGTGCCCGAAACGGTCGCGCAGGCGCAGGAGCTTGAGGACATGGGTGCCGGGCTCTTCGGGCGCCGGGCCGAATTGCTCGTGGATGTGGTCGAGGCCGCTGACTTCGAAGTGCCCCCCGGCGGTGCACCCGACGATGAAGCCCTCTCCAGTGTTGAAGAGGGCGTTGCCTGGTTCGACCCAGGGCAGCTCGATGTGCCGCCCCTGCGGATTGACGTAAACGAGGCGCCCGGCCTGTCCACTGCCTGGCGCTGGGCGAACCACGTGCAGTTCGATGTCGTAGGGCACGCTCCAGCCCTCGCCGTGCACGGTGTCCTGACGGTGGTCGTGGTTGCTGTAAAAGCGCCGCCATTCGATGGGCAAAGGCCCGGGGAGCACGAAGTCGGTGTCGCGGCTGCCGTCCAGGACCTTGCCGCCCGTCGCGGGATGCACGGGATAGCCGATCAGGGACCGGAACCCGCGCCCGAGCCACTCGCCGGCCATGCCGACGACGGCGCCCATGGCCAGGCACCCCACCCGCCCCAGGAAGTTGCCGCGCCCCATGGCCAGGCCGACACCGATCTCCAGCGCGGTCTCCCACCACAGCTTGTCGTCGGCAACGTTGAGGTAGGCGGTCTTGTTGCCGCCAAAAGAAGACGGTGTCCGCGCCGGTGGCGATCTGCGCGGCGCACATGAGCTTGTCGCCCTTGCGCGCAGCGGGAAAGGTCTCGATGAAGACGCTGTCGGTGCCCTCGGCGATGAAATTGGGGTTGGGTGAGGAGTGCTTGGTGCAGGCGGTGAAGTCGGCGACGGCCCGCATGGCCAGGCGTTTTTCGATGAGAACGGTGCCCGCCCCCTGCGCGCCCAGCTTGCCCGTGATCTCCAGTTCACCGATGTCCTCGGTCATCTCCTGGATCTTCTTTTCCTTGTAGCTGCTCCAGCCGGTCGCCCCTCCGATAAAGCCGGCCAACAGGCCGCACGCCAGGATCGCCCCGCAGCCCATGGTGGCCACCGATACCCCAGCCAACAGCGCCACCGCACCTGCCACCAGCAAGGTCTCCACCATCCCCGACGCCAGCCGCAACCCCACCCGCGCCAGCCTCGACCACACCGACACGTGCCCGATGTCGTCGCCCAGCCTCGCCGCCGCCAGTCCACCCATGTTTTGTCTCCATCTTTTTTCAAGCCGTGCCTTCAGGCACGTGCGTTCGGGTCGTCGCCCCGTCGTCACTCACGCAAGACGAAACTCCCCAAGACATCGCTCACCATCTTGTGGTGCTCATCGGTGAAAGGGACCGGCAGCGAGAACGTCAGGCTCAGCACCTGGCGCGTGTCCGGCAGCAGGAACAGCGATTGCACGTGGTAAACCGTTTTGCCCTGCTGCTTGTAGCTCACCGAAAACTTCGAGCCGCCGATTTTTTGGCCGGCCCCCAAAAATGCGGGCTCGATCTCGCTGCGGGTGAATTTGCTCACTTGCCGGGAAAGATCGTTCAACTGGCGCTTCAAGAACTCCGGAGGCGTTTCGTCCGCCTCCAGCGGGTCCTTCGAGATCGCGATGGTCATGCCGCCGGAGCCGGGCTCGGGCGCCAGCAGGTGCATGGTGCGGTCCGTCACATGGGGCGGTGCCGTGATGTGGCCTTCTTGGAAGTGATAAAGCATGGTTTTTCTTCTGGAGGCCTCGGGCGGAGGGCCTCAGCAATTGAGGTTGATCTTTTTCCCGAACTGGTCAAGGTCGTCCTGGAAGTTGAAGACGCCTTTCACGCCATTGAGCACGATCGTGCCATCGGCCTTCAAGGTGATGGACGCCGCGCCGCAAACCAGGGTCACGCTCTCTCCCGCCACCTGCGTGATGTTCTTGCCCGCGTTCACGAACACCGTGTCGCTCTGCGCATTCACCACCACGTTTTCCTTGGCCAGCACGTTGGCGTTCAGGCTGGTGGAGGACAGCGATATGTTCTGTTCCGCCACCAGATTCATGTTGCCGGTTTGGGCCACGGAGGCAACGTCCCCGCCCGAGACCATGTTGCTTTGCCCGCCCGAAGTCACATGCGTGAGCATGCCGGCCTTGGCCAACTGCGTGAGTTGCGCGCCACTGGAGATGGTCACGTGCTGCTGGGCATGCACCGACGTGCTCTGGCCCGAACTGACGACGATGGGCTTGGGACTGATCATGCTTTGCCCTTCCGGGCTCACGATGGACACGATCGGCTTGGTGATGTCCTTGGACAAATCCATCAGGCTACGCGCATCCGGCATGGCAGGGTCGGTGTTGGTGGGCATGGCCGTTTCCGCGCCCCCTCCTCCATCGCCACCCGAGCGGGAACTTGCCATCTTGGCCAGCGAGGTCAAGCCGCCCGCCGCGCCCCCGGTCATGGCCGCAATGCCTGCCCCCATGCTGGCGATCTGCGAAGACTTGGCATCCGCCAATGCGCCGATGGTGGCGTTCACCGACGACACGGCCTGCCCGGCCTCCTGCATGAGTGAAGAGGTGTTGGCCAGCGTCGCACCCAGCTGATCGAACCCGTCCGGGTTGTTGCTCGCCACCTTGGAGGTGAAGTCCTGCGGGTACGTGGTGATCAGCAGCCCCTTGTCCGCCCGGATCGACCCCCACAGGTCCGTGCGCAGCTCGAACCCGTACCCGCGCTGCGAGCCGCTGCCCTGGTGCATCAGGTACCCCATGTTCAGGTACGTGTTGCCGTAGGTGTTGGACAGCTCCAGGTGCTCGATGCCCTTCTTGTCCTCAAAGCGCAGCATGCTCGCCCCGCCCCCGCCCTTGCTCCAGTTCGTGAGCGTGCCCGACTGCGTCTTGTTGTCCGGCAGCTTCCACGGCGGCATCTGGATGCCGTTGTACACCCGACCGGTGATGATGGGGTAGTCCGGATCGCCGTTCAGAAAGTCCACGATGACTTCCTGCCCGATGCGCGGGATGTGGATGCTGCCGTAGTTCAGCCCCGCCCAGGGGTGCGACACCCGCACCCAGCAGCTGGAGTTCTCGTCCATGGCCCCGATGCGGTCCCAGTGGAACTGCACCTTCACCCGGCCGTACTGGTCGGTCCAGATCTCCTCGCCCGGCGGGCCCACCACCACGGCCGTCTGCGGGCCGGTGGTCTTGGGCTTCGGGGTGGTGCGCGCGGGCGTGTAGGGCAGGCTGGTCGGCTGGGCCTGCAGGGTGAACTTCTGGAACGAGCCCTCCTCCTGCGGCGTGCTTTTGGTGCCGGGCGCCACGGCGCTGACCTGGGGGTTTTCCTTGAAGTGGTACTCCAGCCCGGTCAGCAGGTATTGCTGGTTCTGGTCCTCGCGCGGGTGGTTCTCCAGGGTGAAGGTGTAGCCGGGCGCCAGCGCCCGGTGGCGCGACTCGCCCCGCACGGTGCTGTGCCCGGTCAGACTCGATTGCAGCCGAGAGCGGGCGTAGTTCTCGCCGTCGCCGAACTCGGTGTACCCGCCCGGCCATTCGTAGATCTCGTGGCTGTCGTGCGCGTGCCCCGGCGGGGTCTGGCGCATGTTGGACAGGTCGGCCTTGGGTTTCTTGAAGTCGTAGTCGTCGTTGTAGTGCCGCCCGGGCTTGATCTCCTGCGCCAGCTGCCAGGCGTGGATGTTCTCCTTGTCGGCGACGGCGGCCTTCTCGGGCGGGTAGAACGGGATGACGGCGGCGCCCGCGAGCGCGCTGTGCGAGGCGACGATGTCGTCGGCCAGGGTGAGCACGTGCTGGCCGGCGCTGTGCTCGTGGAAGTAGTAGATGCCTTCGTGCTCCATGAGGCGCGAGACGAAGGCGCAGTCGGTCTCGTTGTACTGCACGCAGTAGTCCCAGGTGCGGTAGCTCTGGGTGAGCTTGCGCTGCAGCGGGTAGCCGTATTTGCCGAGCACCTCCTCGATGATGTCGGGGACAGTCTTGTTCTGAAAGATCTTGAAGTCGCTTTGCCGCGTGGCCAGCCACAGCCAGGGGCTCAGGCGGGCCTTGTAGCTGTAGAAGCGGTGGTCCTGGCCCTGCAGCCCGAAGCGGGTGACGATGCCGTCCAGGTAGCGCGTGCCGCCCCCTTCGGTCTCCACCACGATGGTGGCGCTCTTGCCCAAAAGGGCCTTGGGGTCGATGGATTTGCTCTCGCTCAGCAGGTCCACGTCCAAGGAGAACAGCTCGGAGAGCGCTTCTTTGCCCTGCAGCTGGCGAAACTGCAACTGCTCGCCCAGGGGCGTCTGGATGGTGACTCGGCGTGTCATGGGGAATGCCGGCCATGCCGGAATTTGTAACGGTAATGGGGTCCGCGAATGATATTCCCTTGTGTCTAATCACTTATTGGACATTTGACTCAAAATGTAATCTGCAAACCATTTGCACTATCCACCGAAGCAATTTTAATCAATAGGTATAAATACTTAATAATCATTTAATTAAAGCATTTTTTATTTAAATTCGCAGAATTTAATAAAAATATCATTTTTCCTGGGCTGGCGTTGGCTTCCTACATTCCTTATCAGCACGCCGCTGCTACGTTCATGAACATGTCCCGTTCCCGCACCACTCTCCCCGCCCTGGCGCTGTATGAACAAAAGCGCGACTTCTCGATCACCCCCGAGCCGCGCGGAGGGGCCGAGGCGACCGCCGATGCGCTGCGCTACGTGATCCACAAGCACTGGGCCACCCGGCTGCACTACGACCTGCGCCTGGAGCTGGAGGGCACCATGAAAAGCTGGGCCGTGCCCAAGGGGCCCAGCTTCGATCCGGCCGACAAGCGCATGGCGGTGCAGGTGGAGGACCACCCGATCGCCTACAACCAGTTCGAAGGGCAGATTCCGGCGCGGCAGTACGGGGCGGGCAAGGTCATCATCTGGGACAAGGGCTACTGGGTGCCGCTGGAAGATCCGGTGAAGGGCTACCGGGCCGGCAAGCTCAAGTTCGAGATCCACGGCCACAAGCTGCAGGGGCGGTGGACGCTGGTGCGAATGCGCTCCCGGGGGGCCAAGCAGGAGCGGCAGCCCGCATGGCTGCTGATCAAGGAGCACGACGGACTGGAGCGCCCGGCGGCCGAGTTCGACGTGGTGCAAGACATGCCCGACAGCGTGAGCGCCCTGCCCGATCTGCCAGGCGTGCCAGGCCAGGCGCCTCGGCCCGGCCAGGCGCCTCGGCCCGGCCAGGCGCGGGCAACGAAGGCCGCCCGAGGCGCCAAAGCCGCCCAAGCGGTCAAGGCCCCGTTGCCAGCCGAGCTCAAACCCCAGCTCGCCACGCTGGTCCAGGGCCCGCCGCCCGATCTGGCCGACTGGCTGTTCGAACTCAAGTTCGACGGCTACCGGCTGCTCGCGCGCATCGACCATGGCAAGGTGCGGCTATTCACCCGCAATGGCAACGACTGGGGCCACAAGATGCCCGACCTCGTGACGGCCCTGAAGGCGCTTCCCATCGACAGCGGCTGGATCGATGGTGAGATCGTGGTGATGGACCGCCAGGGCATGCCGGACTTCCAGGCGCTGCAGAACGCGTTCGAGAACGGCACGGCGGCAGGGCTGGTGTTCTACGCGTTCGACCTGCCCTTCGTGAACGGGGCGGACCTGCGCGCGCTGCCCGTCACCGACCGCCGCGAGGCCCTGCGCGCCATCCTTCCCGAGGGCGAGGGCCAGACGGTGCGCTTCAGCGAGGCCTTTGATGCGGCCCCGGGCCAGCTCATCGCCTCGGCCTGCCGGCTCGGCTTCGAAGGGGTGATCGGCAAGCGCAGGAGCGCGCCGTACGTCTCGCAACGCTCGGCGGACTGGATCAAGCTCAAATGCGGCCAGCGCCAGGAGTTCGTGATCGGCGGCTACACCGAGCCCAGGGGCACGCGCAACGGCATCGGCGCGCTGCTGCTGGGCGTGCAGGACGAAGACGGGAGCCTGCGCTACGTGGGCAATGTCGGCACTGGGTTCAACGAGCGCAGCCTGGCGCAGTTGCGCGAGCGCCTGGAGGCGCTGACGACTTCCAAGAGCCCGTTCGCCAACGCAGCCCGGGGCGCGGCCAAGGTGCATTGGGTGCGCCCGCAATTGCTGGCGGAGGTGGCCTTCGCCAGCTGGACGCACAGCGAACGCATCCGCCACGCCGTGTTCCGCGGCCTGCGGGACGACAAGCCCGCCAAGGACATCGTGCACGAGCGCCCTCTTCCCGCCAAGGCGCTGGCCCAGGCTGCCACCCGCGCCAAGCCCTCGACCGCGCGAGCGGACACCCTGCGCGTGACCCACGCTGAGCGCGTCATCGACCCGGAATCGGGCACCACCAAGATCGATCTCGTGCGCTATTACGCGCTGGTGGCACCGCTGATGATGGAGCACCTGCACCAGCGCCCGGTCTCGCTGGTGCGGGCGCCGGCCGGTGTCGGTGGCGAGCTGTTCTTTCAGCGCCACCAGGAGCAAGGCAGCCTGCAGGGTGTGCAGCCGCTCAAGGCCTCGCTCTACCCCGGCCATCCGCCGCTGCTGGAGGTGGTGGGGCCGCAAGGCCTGCTGGCCGCTGCGCAGATGAACACGGTGGAGTTCCACACCTGGAATGCCCGCAAGGACCGCATCGACCGGCCCGACCGCATGACATTCGATCTCGATCCCGGCGAGGGCCTGGCCTGGGACCGCATGCAGGAGGCGGCCACCCTGATGCGCGTGATGCTCACCGAACTCGGCCTGCCTTCGTTCCTCAAGACCAGCGGCGGCAAGGGCCTGCACGTGGTGGTGCCCATCCAGCGGCGGCACGACTGGGATACGGTCAAGGCGTTTTCGCAGGCCATCGTGCAGCACATGGCCCGCACCATTCCGGCCCTGTTCGTGGCCAAGAGCGGGCCCCGCAACCGCGTGGGCAAGGTGTTCGTGGACTACCTGCGCAACGGATTGAGCGCCACCACGGTCTGCGCCTGGTCGGCGCGCTCGCGGCCGGGCCTGGGCATCTCGGTGCCGCTGGCCTGGAAGGAGCTGGAAACCCTGACGGGCAGCGCAGAGTGGACCGTGCGCAATGTGGACGAGCGGCTGCGCACCGGCAACACCCCCTGGGAGGGCTATGCCGGCGCGGCGGTGTCGATCGCGGGCGCCATGCGCCTGCTGCAGTTCACGCCGAAGGCGTGAGCGGCGGCCGCGCGGCGGCGGCAGGGCCGGTCAGGCCTGCAATGGCAGTTCGTCCGTTTCGGTGCGGGTGGTGCGGTGGCCCTTCAGCCCGAGCTTGGCGAGCAGCTTCACGTCGGCCTCGCCCTCCGGGTTGCCGGTGACCAGCAGCTTGTCGCCATAGAAGATCGAATTGGCGCCCGCCATGAAGCACAGCGCCTGCACGGCATCGCCCATCTGCTGGCGGCCGGCCGACAGGCGCACGCGGGCCTTGGGCATGGTGATGCGCGCCACGGCGATCACCCGCACGAAGTCGAGCGGGTCCACCGGTTCGCTGTCGGCCAGCGGGGTGCCGGGCACGCGCACCAGGCTGTTGATGGGCACCGATTCGGGGTAAGGATTCAGATTGGCGAGCTGGGCGAGCAGGCCGGCGCGGTGCACGGGCGCCTCGCCCATGCCCACGATGCCGCCGCAGCACACGCTGATGCCGGCGCCGCGCACGTGCTGCAGGGTGTCGAGCCGGTCCTGGTAGGCGCGGGTGCTGACCACGTCGGTGTAGTACTCGGGCGCGGTGTCCAGGTTGTGGTTGTAGTAGTCGAGCCCGGCGTCCTTCAGCGCCTGCGCCTGGTGCGATTCGAGCATGCCCAGCGTGGCGCAGGTCTGCATGCCCAGCCCTTTGACGGCGCCGATCAGCTCGCTCACTTTTTCGATGTCGCGGTCCTTGGGCGAGCGCCAGGCGGCGCCCATGCAAAAGCGGGTGGCGCCGGCATCCTTGGCGGCCTGGGCCGCAGCCGTGACTTCCTGCACGCTCATCAGCTTCTCGGCTTTCACGCCGGTGTCGAACTCGGCCGACTGCGGGCAATAGCCGCAGTTCTCGGGGCAGCCACCGGTCTTGACCGACAGCAGTGTGGCCAGTTCGATGTCGCCGGCAGGCCAGTGCTCGCGGTGCACGCTCTGGGCCTGGAACATCAGGTCCATGAACGGCTTGTCCAGCAGCGCCTGGATGGCCTCGACGGACCAGGGCCCGGCAGGCACCTGCGCGACTGGCGGGCGGCGGTGCAGTTGCACGGCTTGCGCCGCGGCGGGGGTGGGTGGGACAGCGGTGGTTGGCATGGTGGGTGGGCCCTTTCTCGTCTGGTTTTTCGGCAGTCCGGCGTCTGGCCGGTCGTGGCAGGCGCAGATTCTGGCGGAGCCGGCGGCGCAAATCCAGATCCAGGCCTCACAAACCCGAGCACGATGGAGTGCCGTTATCTACCGTCAACGGCCGGCCCGCGATCGGGCTTTTTAAGCGAGGTTGCGCGACATTGCCCGCACGATCGCACAGGTGCAAAACCCGTGTCGCCTTCTGTCGCGAAACCATGGCCATCTTTCCGAAAACACATCGCCCTACCGCGCAGCCATGCCCGGAGTTGCGTGCAGTTGGCGCCAGTGCCGCTGGAGGGCGGCAGGCAATGCCTGCCGATTCGTCAGCCCAGCGCCGCAATCACGTCTTTAGGGGCCTGTACCAGTTCGATGAGCACCCCCTCACCTGCGATCGGAAACTCCGCGCTGGATTTGGGGTGCAAAAAGGTGATGTCGTGCCCCGCGGCGCCCTGGCGGATGCCGCCCGGCGCGAAACGCACGCCCTGGGCGGTGAGCCATTCCACCGCGCGCGGCAGGTCGTCGATCCACAGGCCGATGTGGTTGAGTGGCGTGGTGTGCACGGCAGGCTTCTTGTCCACGTCCAGCGGCTGCATCAGGTCCACCTCCACCGCATGCGCGCCCCGGCCCATGGCCAGGATGTCTTCGTCGACGTTCTCGCGCTCGCTGCGGAAGGTGCCGGTCTGTTCGAGGCCCAGCATGTCCACCCACAGCGCCTTCATGCGCTCCTTGTCGGTGCCGCCGATGGCGACTTGCTGGATGCCGAGGACCTTGAACGGACGTGCGGTGATGGGATTTGCCATGCGGATTCCAAAAAACGTTTTACTATGATTTTTATAGCAATATACCCTAGTGGAATATGCGCCGCAGGCCAAAATGGTCCTGATCCACAGCGTGCCACCCCCAGGCATGCGCCACGCGGTGCCGGCCGGTTCGGGCCCTGCCCCCCCTGCCCGCGACACCGCGCACGAAGATCACTGGAATTCCAGGATCACCTGGTCCACCGCCAGCGACTCGCCCTTGCCGGCGACCACCTTGCCCACGATGCCGTCCTGGGTGGCGAACAGGATGTTCTCCATCTTCATGGCCTCGATCACCGCGAGCTTTTCGCCGGCCTGCACCGCCTGGCCCGGCTGCACCGCCACGTCGACCAGCAGCCCGGGCATGGGTGACAGCAGGAACTTGCTCAGGTCCGGCGGCGCCTTGTAGGGCATCAGGGTGTGCAGGCGCGCGCCCAGGGGGGACAGCACGATGGCATCGATCTGCGTGCCGTTGTGCGAGATGCGCAGCGCCAGCGGGCTGCGCGGCGTGCCGCGCTCGACCTGGGCGGTGAAGCCCGCGCCGTTGCACTGGCCCTGCACGCGGATCTGGCCCAGCGTGGCCGCGCTGCCGATCTGGTAGCTCTTGCCACCCACCGACACGGCGCTGGAGCCCGAGCTGCCCTGGAAATCCGTCACCGACACCGCGTGGTGCTCATTGCGCCCTTCGTGCCCCATCACCACCACCACGAACTGCTCGCCCACCTTCACGTTGTGGCCGGCGAGTTGCCCGCTGATGCCCGAGGCACGCGCGCGGTAGCGGCGGTTCATGTAGGCCGCCAGCGCCACCAGGAACAGCGGATCGTCGTGCGGCACGTCCTGCGAGGCAAAGCCCTGGCTGTAGTTCTCGGCGATGAAGCCGGTGTTGAAGTCGCCCGCCACGAAACGTGGATGGGCCAGCAGCGCGGCCTGGAACGGGATGTTGCTGCCCACGCCGCGGATCACGAACCCGTTGAGCGCGGCGCGCATCTTGTGGATGGCGTCTTCCCGGTCCTGGCCATGCACGATGAGCTTGGCGATCATCGAGTCGTAGTACATGGGGATCTCGCCGCCCTCGTACACGCCCGTGTCCACCCGCACGCCCAGCTTTTTGGTGGTGTCGGCCTGGAACATCGACTCCTCCGGCGGCTGAAAGCGCACCAGGCGGCCGGTGGAGGGCAGAAAGTTGCGGAACGGGTCTTCGGCGTTGATGCGGCACTCGATGGCCCAGCCATCGCGCCGGACGTCGGCCTGGGTGAGCGGCAGCGGTTCGCCGGCCGCCACGCGGATCATCAGCTCGACCAGGTCTAGGCCGGTGATGCATTCCGTCACCGGGTGCTCCACCTGCAGGCGCGTGTTCATCTCCAGGAAGTAGAAGTCCTGGTCCTTGCCGACCACGAACTCCACCGTGCCGGCGCTCTGGTAGTTCACCGCCTTGGCCAGGGCCACGGCCTGCTCGCCCATGGCCTTGCGCGTCGCGTCGGAGATGAAGGGGGACGGAGCCTCCTCGATCACCTTCTGGTGGCGGCGCTGGATGGAGCATTCGCGCTCATTCAGGTAGATCACGTTGCCCTGGCTGTCGCCCAGCACCTGGATCTCGATGTGGCGCGGCTCCTGCACGAACTTCTCGATGAAGATGCGGTCGTCGCCGAAGCTGTTGCGCGCCTCGTTGCGGCACGAGGTGAAGCCCTCCAGCGCCTCCTTGTCGTTGTAGGCCACGCGCAGGCCCTTGCCGCCACCGCCGGCGGACGCCTTGATCATCACGGGGTAGCCGATGTCGCGGGCGATCTCCACCGCGCGCTCGGCCGATTCGATGGCGTCGTTCCAGCCCGGAATGGTGCTGACCTGCGCCTCGTTCGCCAGTTTCTTGGAGGCGATCTTGTCGCCCATGGCGGCGATGGAATGGTGCTTGGGGCCGATGAAGACGATGCCCTCCTCCTCCACCCGCTTGGCGAAGGCTTCGTTTTCCGACAGGAAGCCGTAGCCCGGGTGCACGGCCTGCGCCCCGGTCTGCTTGCAGGCGGCGATGATGCGGTCGGCCTGCAGGTAGCTCTCGCGGCTGGGCGCCGCCCCGATGTGCACGGCCTCGTCGGCCAGCTTGACGTGGCGCGCTTCCTTGTCCGCATCGGAATACACCGCCACGGTGGCGATGCCCATCTTCTTGGCGGTGGCGATGACCCGGCACGCGATTTCGCCCCGGTTGGCGATCAGGATTTTGGTGAACATGGTGTTGGGGAGTGGAGGTGTTCTAACGGGCGGTGTCTTGCGTCTTTTTTGTCTGTCTGTCTCGCGGGACGGGGTTCATGCGTGCCGGTCGATGGCCGGGCTCATGTCTTCCATCCAGAGCACGTTGTCCGAGTACGACTGCAGGTCGGGCGAGAGGTTGGAGGTGGAGCCCGAGACCCACACCTCCTTGTGCAGCTCGGACTTCACGTAGGAGATGGCGTCTTCGAAGTCCCCGTCGCCGGCGGAGAGGATCAGCCGGTCGTACACGTTCTGGGCCGCCAGCTTGATGATCAGCGTGGCGATGCCCACGTCCACGCCCTTTTGCACCGACCGGTCGAACTGGTGGCTGCAGTTGGGGCAGTTGGCGTGCATGCGCTTGAGCTTGTAGAGCTGCACCCGGAACTTCGGCCCGATGGGCGGCGCGGTCTTGATCCAGGAGTGGAACGCGTTCTGGGCGTCAGTGGACGGATCGCTCGCCGAGTTCAGGTAGTAGCTCTCGTGGATCGGCCCGCCGTTCAGGCGCGTGATCTCGTTCTTGAGCTTCAGGTAGTCGAAGGGCCGGCCCTTGCCGTAGTTGAAGAGGTAGGCGCCATCGACGATCCAGACGGTTTTCATGGGGCGTGCATCGCTCACAGCGGAATGTTCCCGTGCTTGCGCCAGGGGTTCTCCAGCTTCTTGCCCTGCAGCATCACCATGCTGCGGCAGATGCGCTTGCGCGTCTCGTGCGGCAGGATCACGTCGTCGATGAAGCCGCGGGCGCTGGCCACGAAGGGGTTGGCAAAGCGCTGCTTGTACTCGGCCTCGCGGGCGGCGAGCTTGGCGGGGTCGTTCTTGTCCTCGCGGAAGATGATCTCCACCGCGCCCTTGGCACCCATCACCGCGATCTCGGCGTTGGGCCACGCCAGGTTGACGTCGCCGCGCAGGTGCTTGGAGCTCATCACGTCGTAGGCGCCGCCGTAGGCCTTGCGGGTGATGACGGTGATCTTGGGCACGGTGCACTCGGCATAGGCGTACAGCAGCTTGGCGCCGTGCTTGATGATGCCGCCGTACTCCTGCGACGTGCCGGGCATGAAGCCGGGCACGTCCACGAAGGTGACCACGGGGATGTTGAACGCGTCGCAGAACCGCACGAAGCGCGCGGCCTTGATGCTGCTCTTGATGTCCAGGCAGCCGGCCAGCACCAGCGGCTGGTTGGCGACGATGCCCACGGTCTGACCCTCCATGCGCGCCAGGCCGATGACGATGTTCCTGGCGTAGTCGGGCTGCAATTCGAAGAAGTCGCCGTCGTCCACCACCTTGGTGATCAGCTCCTTCATGTCGTAGGGCTTGTTGGGGTTCTCGGGCACCAGGGTGTCGAGGCTGCGGTCCATGCGGTCGGCCGGGTCGTTGCTCGGTCGCACGGGCGGCTTTTCGCGGTTGTTCAGCGGCAGGTAGTTGTACAGGCGGCGCAGCATCATCAGCGCCTCGACGTCGTTCTCGAACGCCATGTCGGCCACGCCGCTGCGGGTGGTGTGGGTGCCGGCGCCGCCCAGCTCCTCGGCCGTGACTTCCTCGTGGGTGACCGTCTTGACCACCTCGGGGCCGGTCACGAACATGTAGCTGCTGTCCTTGACCATGAAGATGAAGTCGGTCATGGCGGGCGAGTACACGGCGCCGCCAGCGCAAGGGCCCATGATCATGCTGATCTGCGGGATCACGCCGCTGGCCAGCACGTTCTTCTGGAACACGTCGGCATAGCCGCCGAGCGAGGCCACGCCTTCCTGGATGCGCGCGCCGCCCGAATCGTTGAGCCCGATCACCGGCGCACCCACCTTCATGGCCTGGTCCATCACCTTGCAGATCTTCTCGGCATGCGTTTCCGACAGCGCGCCGCCGAACACGGTGAAGTCCTGGCTGAAGACGAAGACGAGGCGGCCGTTGATCATGCCGTAGCCGGTCACCACGCCGTCGCCGGGAATCTTCTGGCCTTCCATGCCGAAGTCGGTGCAGCGGTGCTCCACGAACATGTCCCATTCCTCGAACGTTCCGTCGTCCAGCAGCAGCTCGATGCGCTCGCGCGCGGTGAGCTTGCCCTTTTTTGTGCTGCGCGTCGATGCGCTTTTGACCGCCGCCCTGGCGGGCGAGTTGGCGCTTTTGCTCCAGTTGTTCGAGGATGTCTTGCATGGGTCGCTCTTTCGGTGGTGATTCTTTTGCTATTTTTATTTTAATAG